>JANNVM010000280.1:0-6192 GCA_031414455.1 Verrucomicrobiota bacterium | reverse complement strand
CCCATCGCGCCGCCAAGGGCATCAATTTCCCTGACGATGTTGCCCTTGGCCGGCCCACCAATGGCGGGATTGCTGGACATCTGGGAAATGGTGTCGAGATTCTGCGTGAGCAGAGCGGTCTGGCAGCCCATGCGCGCCGCGGCCAGCGCAGCTTCCACGCCGGCATGACCGGCACCCACGACGAGGACATCGTAGTGTTTGGGGTAGAGGTAGTCGGGCATTTTGGAACAGAAGGAAGCAAAGGGAGCAAAGGACGGATTTGAACAGGAGGAAACAGAGGAAACGGAGCCTGAGAAGATACAGGCTGCGCCGTTTGTGAAAACATCCTAACTCATTTCCCTTTCGAGCCTCTGTTATCTCTGCTGCCTTCTGTTCAAAATCATTCTGTCAGGGCATGTCGAGGATTCCTGTTTTCCCGCGCGGCAGCAGAGCGCTGACAGTGGACTCAAACGTGCGCCCATCAAGCGTGGCGGCAATGATTTTGAAGTCGCCGAACTCAGCCATCACCTGCCGGCAGGCGCCGCACGGAGAGATGGGCTCGCGGGTGTCGGCAACGACGGCGATGGCCTCGAACTCCCTAACGCCGGCGGCGACCGCAGAAAAGATCGCATTCCGCTCGGCGCAGATGGTTAGGCCGTAGCTGAGGTTTTCAACGTTGCAGCCGGTGAAAATGCGGCCGTCTTTGGCTAGCAGGGCGGCTCCAACCTGGAAGTGAGAATAGGGCGCGTAAGCCGCGAGACGGGCGGCTGCAGCGGCTGTGAGGAGTTCCTGATCCATTGCTAAACCTCCGCGCGAAAATCCACGTAATTGTTCCCAAGACGTGAGAAGGCTTTGCGGTCATGGCCGACGATGCGGCCCTTCATCTCCATAGCCACTGCTACCTGCCAGGCATCGTTCTCGCCCATTCGCTCGGAGCTGCGGCTTTGGATGAGAGCTGCCTTGACGGCATGGGCATAGTGAATGCCCTGCCAGTGAAAGTGGTCGAGGAACGCCTTCGTCTCCCCCGGGTTGGCGGCGCCTTCCAGCACTTCGGCCACGCTCACGGCACTGACCCACAGCTTCGCTTTCTGATGGCGTTGCATCCACCGGGTCGCATGGCCCGCTACCCGCGAGGCCAGCTCGTTTTGCAGGTCAATGAGAAAGGAGGAATCAAGAAGGAAGTTCATTTCCGCGGCTTCACCCGAAGGCCCTTGTTGCCCATCCATGCGTCCATCTCTGCGAGCACATCGGCAGCCGTCTCCCACTTCTTTTCACGGATCAATTCCCTAACGTAAGCGCCGGAGGTCATGCCGGCGGCCCTGGCCCGCTTCGCGAGCAGGGCTTTTTCTTTCTCAGAAATTCTAACCGTTAGAACACTCATGGTATGACAATTGTATGACACTGTCAGGCTCCGTCAAGCCTTGATTCCACGGTCTTTGCGCTTCGCGGCCAGCACCGCTTCGATCTTACCGAGCGGCAAACAGTTCACGACGTCGGCGCGGGTGAGCCAGCCTTTCCTGGCAGCGCGGACCCCGTAATAAAGATCCTGGAGCCCGTCCGTGCTGTGGGCGTCGGGATTGATGGAACACAGGACGCCCTTCTCCTTCGCCATGCGCCACCAGCGCCAGTCCATATCAAGGCGCCACGGGCTGGCATTGAGTTCGATGATCGTACCGTTGGCGGCGCAGGCGTCTATCACTGCGGGAACATTCACGGCGTAGCCGTCGCGCTTCAGCAACAGACGGCCGGTCAGGTGGCCGAGCATGGTGACGTTAGGATTCTCCACCGCCCGGATGATGCGCTTCGTTTGCTCCGCCTCCGACAGGGTGAAAACGTTATGGACGCTGGCGACGACGTAGTCGAGTTCGGCCATGAGTTCGTCAGGAAAGTCGAGCGAACCGTCCTTGTGAATGTCCACTTCGCTGCCGGCGAAGAGCCGGAAGTCGCCGTCCCACTCCGCATTCATTTCGCGGATGGCGGCGATCTGTTCGCGCAGACGTTCTTCGGTCAGGCCGTTCGCCTGGAAGGATGCCTTGCTGTGGTCCGCGATGCCCAGATATTGCAGACCCAGTTCGATGGCGGCGTCCGCCATCTCCTTGAGTGTGGCGGTGCCGTCACTCGCCGTCGTGTGATTGTGGAACGTGCCGCGCAGGTTTTCCAGTTCGATCAGCGTGGGCAGCGTGCCGTTCTCCGCCGCTTCCATCTCACCGGAGGCCTCACGCAGCGCGGGATCGATGTAATCCAGGCCCAGCGCACGATGGAGATCGCGCTCTTCATGGATGCGCGCCGGCGGGGCATGGGAGTCCGCGCTCACCGGCGCGAGGCGGTATTCGTTCAGTGTCCAGCCCATGGAAAGCGCCCGGCTGCGCATCTGAATGTTGTGCTCCTTGTTGCCGGTGAAATAGGCGAGCGCGAATGCCCACTCCTCGTTCTTCACGGCGCGGAGATCGCACTGGAGGCCGTTCCCGAGGCGAATGCTGCTCTTCGTTTCTCCGTGGGCGATCACTGAGACTGCAAACGGTGCCGTGGTGAAAGCCTCCATCACTGCCGCCGGTTTTTTCGTGGCCACGAGGAAATCAAGGTCATGCACGATTTCCTTGCCGCGGCGGCAGGAGCCGCCCACCTCCGCGCGGGACGTTTCCGGCAAGTCGCGGAGGAATTCGAGAACCTCCGCCGCGGCGTGGGCGGCATCGTCCATGCGGAAACTGTCCGCGTGCGAGTCCCGGAAGGCGATGGCTTCCAGCAGCTTCACCACTGTCTTCCCGCCGAAGCCTGACAATTCCGCAGCCGTGCCATCCTCACAAACCCGCTTGAGGTCCGCCACGCTGGAGACCTTCAGCTCCTTGTGCAGCGCGGCGATCTTCTTTGGTCCCAGCCCGCTGATGTCGAACAGTTCAAAAATGCTCTCCGGGAATTCCGCGCGCAGTTTGTTATAATACTCCAGCGTGTCTGTGGATGCCAGCTCGTGCAGTTTGTCGCGCAGCGCTTCGCCGATTCCCTTGATGCCGTCGAGCTGATTGTCCCGCGCCAGTTGCACGATGTCCCCGGGATGCGCCTGCACGACCTCCGCGCCGGTGCGATAGGCGCGGACCTTAAATGGATTCTCGCCCTTCAATTCCAGCAGCAGGGCGATCTTCTCCAGCACATCAACGAGTAGTTCCCGGGTCATGCTGCCGGGTTATCGCGGAGAGGGCGGTGATGCCAGGGGAAGATGCGCCCCTCAAGGCCCGGCGATTTCCGCGCTGCCCTCGCGGATCACGATACGGCGGTCCGGGGCAACGTTCTGGAATTCCTGTATCTCTCCGGACGGCCAGCGCACAGTGAGCTTGTCCACTTTCGCGGCCGCCCCGAGGCCGAAATGAACATGGGCGGGCGCCTGCGAGTAGTAGGTGTTGTGAGGGAAAAGCTCCCGCGTGAGTTTCCGTCCGGCGACATCGGCGGTGAGTCGCGCGCCGATGCCCTGGCGGTTGCTCTTCACACCGGCGAGCGAAACCTGGAGCCAGTGCATTTTGGGAAACCGGTTCTCAAAAACATAGAGCGGACCGCCGCCGGCCTGGCGGATGATGAGGTCCTCCAGTCCGTCGCCGGTGACATCGCAGGGGACCACCGCGCGGCCGTCGCCATCACTGTCGGCGCCACCGGTGAGGCCGGAGATTTCGTAGAAGTCACCGCGCCCGCTGTTCAGAAAGATGCGGTTCCGCTCGTAGCCTGACAAACTCTTGCCGGCGGCAGCGATCTTCCACGGATTATCCACCCACCAGTCTTTCATGCGCTTGTCAGGCTCGACAGGTGCGGGGCAGATGGCCATGCGGTCGAAAGGCTGTGACACGACAGCCTGCCAGAGGCAGGGTCACCCGTCCGGCTCCTCTTTGTTCACGCTCATGAAACCGGCGGTGCCGTAGAGGTCGAGAAATCCGTCGTTGTCGAGATCCACAAAGGCCGCGCCATATGGCCAGCCGACGGCGTGGACCCGCGCGGCTTTGCCCGTCCGGGAAAAGGTCAGGCCGCCCTCATTTCTGTAGAGTTCACTGCCGGTGACAAAACGCTTCATCTTCGCCAGCACAGCGGGTTCGTAGCTGCCGTCCGGAAGGTTCTCCATGATGCGCCGGCCCGCCTTGGAATACATGTTAGCCGTATAGATGTCGATGCGGCCGTCGTTGTTATAATCCGCCACCGCCATGCCCATGGAGCCGAAATCACCGGCGTCGTCCACGAGGTGGTGCTCGGTGAAGGTGCCGTCCGTTTTGTTCACCAGCAGAATGCCGCCGCCGAATTCATTGATGACATAAACGTCCGGCCAGCCGTCGTCATTGGCATCCAGCCAGAGGGAGGTGAACACCGACCGCAGTCCGGCCCGGGCGTTGGCCTTCTCCGAAACGTCTTCAAATTTCCAGTCGCCGAGATTGCGCCAGAGCTGATTTCCCGGGCCGCCGGGGCCATCTATCCACGAGGTCTTTTCCTGCGCGCTCTTTTCGATGCCGTTGAAGCGCGCCACGTAGAGGTCCAGTCGCCCGTCGCGGTCGTAATCGGCCACGGAGAATCCCGTGAAGCGTCCAAACTCGAACTTCATGCGGCTGGTGATATCCTCGAATTTTCCGGTGCCGGTGCCGCGCAGAATGTGGCGCGGCAGGATCATGTCCACATGGCCGTCGTTGTCGAAATCCGCGATCGCCACTGCGCCGATGCCTTTGAGGTCCGCGGGGATTCCGGAGCCGGTGGTGGCGTCTTTGAACTTCCCGCCGCCGAGCGCAAGGTAGAGTACCGGTCCGGACACATCGGTGACGAAGATGTCGTCCCCGCCGTCGCCGTTCACATCGGCAAGAAAGACGCCGCCGGTCTGGATCGGCCGTTTGTCAGGAGGAGCGGACCAGTTGTCATGGAGCTTCCAGCGGTTGATGCCGCCGTCGCCGCCGATTTCCCCCATGAGCGGTGCCGCGGCGACGGCGGTCTGTTCCTCGGTAAACCGGGCTTTTTGAATCCATCCGCCCCGGGTGGCGATGGCATCCGCGTCCGGCACTGAATTCAATTCGAGTTCCAGTTTGGCGAGAACCTCGCCCGTCCTGCCGTCGTTACGCCTGCCGGCAATCCGCAGGGCGCAGCCGGCAGTCCATGCCCCGTCGAGCGCTTCCTTATTTACAGGAGCCAAACTTGTGAGGGCCATTTCCACCTCCGCATCGCCGGCGAAGCTGCTTCTCAGCCCCACCAGCGCCTGCGCGAATTCCGGCCCTGTCACCGCCAGCAATTTCCGCCCGTCGTCCGCAACAGTCCGGCGCTGCACCGTGAGAGTCGCCGTATTCACGCCAGTGCCCTCCGCAGCATCGAACATCCCGCCCGCAAAATCCGCCGCGAAAAACGCCGCGACCTTTTCCGCATCAGCCGAGCGGATGGCCGCGGTCAGGGCCGGAAAGCCCCGGCGATTGAGGACCAGCCCGCGGGATTCGACGTCCGCAATGAAAACGCGATCCGCTTCCGCCAGCGCCATGCCCGGCTTCGTCTCCTTTTTCTCCGGCGCACGGCTGCACGACGCGACCAGCGCGGCGAAGCAGAGCAGAAGCGGGAAACGGCGGCACATGGCGCGGATGCTGCACGGCGGGAGTTCCGCGGCAAGCTGACGTTTTGCCTCAACCCCTGCCCCGCAGTGCGGCGAGGCCTTCCATGACACCGAAGCCTCCCGCTGCTTCGGCACCGAGTGTTTTCAAGTGCGCCCTCCATGCCTGGCGTTCCGATTCCTGAGGTTGATAGGGCCGGGCCGACGGCACCTTCATTCCCGCGAGAAGGGCATAGTAACCTTCAAGGCCGAAGGTGGAAGTCGGGCTGAGAAGGATGCAGTTGGGCAATGCGCTCGGGCCGTGCTCCTGCCAGAAGGCGACGAGATCCGCCGCACCGGCAAGATCCGTGTCATGACGCGCCGCCTGCCAGAACGGCGTCTCCACCCGGGTATTGAACCGGTAGTGGATCGAGAGGAAGTCCCGGATGTCGTCCCACTGGGCGCAGTTGTACTTGTTATATAAAAAGCGCATGGGGTCCGACATCCCGAAGTGCCCCTCCTCCAGCGCGGACGCGAGGGTGGTGGATTGCTGGCAGATGACCTGGATGGCGGTGGCCTCGAGCGGTTCCACGAATCCGCTCGCATTGCCAATGCCCACGACATTACCGACCCAGCAGCGCGCGCGGCGACCGGAGAGGAACTTCACCACCCGCGTCCGGTCCGCC
>JANNVM010000279.1:0-6455 GCA_031414455.1 Verrucomicrobiota bacterium | reverse complement strand
GAACCGGGCACGTATCCTTACGTCTGCACCTTCCCCGGCCACTTTGCGCTCATGCGGGGCAATCTCGTGGTGAAGGCGAAGTAGTTTCGAACCGGAATTCCGCCCCTGTGCGGAAGGAGTTCCGGTCCGTCAGAAACGGCGGACGTTTTACCCGGGGGCGCTTCTGTCTCCCCAAGGGTGGGCGGTATTCCGAAACTTCCTCAAAGCCAATGACGCTGCCAGCTTTGTGTGGTCTCGATTTAAGCGGCTTTCTCCCAAATTAACAACCAACGGTCCTTCCATGAGTAAGGGAGCCTATCAACACTTTACCCCCGGGTTCAAAAAGCAAGCCCCCGGCCTGCTTCGCCAGGGAAGTCCGCCGCAGACGTGGCGGGACTTGCAGGTGAAGGCTAAGCACGATCAAGGACGATGGCCAGCATGAGCGGCATGAGCGTGATCAGTGTCGAGCGGAACAGTCTGCGCGCGGTGACGGCGTCCGGGTGCCGGAGAAATGGCCACGCCATCACCAGCAGCACGGCGGCGCAGGTGGTGCCGGTGAGGCCGAACAGTGGACCCGTCCAGCCGAGCGGCCACGGGGCCACGAGGACGACGGCGAGCGCCGCGGTATAGCCCATTGTCCACGCGGCGGTGCGGCGGCCGGTTTCGTCGGTGGCCGGCAGGAGCGGCAGGCCGGCGGCGCGATAGTCGGCGCGGTAAATCCAGCTGATGGCGTAGAAATGCGGCATTTGCCAGAAGAGCAGCACGATCGCGAGAATCCACGCGGGCACGGACCAGAAATCCCCCGCCGCAGCCGATCCCAGAAGCGGAGGCAGTGCGCCGGAGAGAGAGCCAACTTCTGTTGCCCAGCGGGTCACGCGCTTCCTCGGCGTATAGATGAATCCGTAGATGACAATGATCGCACCAGCGACGGCGGCGGTGGCCATGTTGAAAGCAGCGGCAAGCAGAGCCACGCCCGTGACGGAAAGCAAAATGCTCCAGCGCAGGGCAAGGCCTGGTGTGATAAGCCCGAGGCACAGCGGACGGGACCGGGTGCGGGCCATGAGGGGATCGGTCTCGCGCTCCCACCACTGATTGAATGCGAGGGTGCCTCCCGCCGCGAGACCCGCGCCGGCCAGCAGTGTCAGGTTGTCCGTCAATCCTCCAGCGCCTGGTGTGGCCGCATAGCCGGCGAGTGCGGTGAGGACGGAGGCGAACGCCACGCGGGGTTTCGTCAGGGCAATCAGCGCCCGTGCCGTGGCCGGCAGCGGCGGCGTGAGAGTGAGCCGGAGTTCGCGGGAATGATCCATGCGGAGGATTTCTATAACTCACCGGTGCGGGCATTGCCCGCAGATTCCGCAAAAGAAGGCCCCGTTCTTGATCCCCGTCAAAGACGGGCCGGAGAGTTTGCGCCAGGATGCCTGCCATGATCGCGATCAATTCGCCCCTGCCACTGCATCCCGGTGATGCCTGCATTACCGATTCCCCGGACGGGACCACAATCGAATGCACGACGGCGTTCGTGCCCGCGCAGACGCGTCATTGGACGGCTCTGGCGGTGATCAGCCTTGTGGTGGCGGGTCTGCTGTCTCTGGCGGTGGTCATTGGACGGCTGCCCGTCGTGTCCCGGCTCATTGGCGATCCGCTCTTTTTCAAACGCTGCCTCGTGGTGCATGTGGACCTCGCGCTGCTGGCGTGGTTTTATACGTTTATCGCTGCCCTAACCGGGTTGCGGACGCCGGTGCGCGCGGGCAAAACGATACGTGGTGCCCTCGTCGCGTCGGGTGCGGGCATGGTGCTCATGCTGGCGGGCGCGACTGTGCCGGGGGCCGCGCCGGTATTGTCGAATTATATTCCGGTCATTGATCATCCGCTCTTTCTGGGCGGCCTCGCGCTGTTTTTCGCCGGCGTGATCGTGTGTTTCGTTCACCATTTGCTTGTCCCGCCGGTCACCACGCGCGCCGGAGGACTGCCGGCGGATGCTGCGGTGGGCCTGCAAACCGCCGCGCTGGCAGTGGTGCTGGCGGCGGCGACATGGATTTCCGCAAGCACAGGACTGCCGGGAGGGCTGGAGCCATGGACGCGTTTTGAATTCTCCGGATGGGGTGCCGGTCATGTGCTCCAGGTGGCCAATGCGAGTGCCATGCTCGCTGTATGGCTCTGGCTGATGTCCCGCGCCACCGGCCGCCCGGTGCTCACGGTGATACAGGCGCGGGTGCTGTTCGCTATACTGATCGCTCCCCATTTTATGATGCCGCTCCTGACATGGCGGGGATCGCTCAATCAACTCTACATAGACGGTGCCACCAAACTCATGCGCTGGGGCATCTTTCCCGTGGTGGTGACGGTGATGATTCTATCCATCCGCCACCTGTGGCGTCACCGGGCAGAAGTCAAAGAACCCGCCGCGCGCATGGCCGTCGCGGGATTCAAGGCCAGCGTGGCGCTCTCGGCCCTCGGCATTCTGCTTGGGGCGTGCATCCGCAGTTCCACGACACTCATCCCGGCGCACTATCATGCGTCACTCGGCGCGGTCACGGCGGCGTTCATGGCGGGCGTGTTCCTCATCATCGAAGCGGTGGCGCGCGATGCCGGCCGCCGCGAGGCGCTCGCGGGATTGTGGCGCTCCGCCCGCCGGCAGATCATTCTGTTCGGTGTCGGCCAGTCGGTCTTCGCCGCCGGATTCGCCATCGGCGGAATCTACGGTCTCGGCCGCAAAACCTACGGCTCCGAGCAGCATGTGCGCTCCGCCGGTGAACTGACAGGGCTCGGCATCATGGGCGCGGGCGGACTGCTCGCCGTCGTGGCCGGGCTTTGGTTTCTCTTTCTCGTCATCCGCGAGATGCGCCGGTGGGGGCGTCGCACGGAGGTTCCGTTTTCCCACTCCACTCCAACCCATGCGAACCCATGAACGATGAACCAAAACCCCACATCCTCCAGCGACTGATGGACAACCCGTGGCTCCTTCTCGCCCTCGGCGTGCTGATTCCAATCCTGTCCTACACCGTCTGGGGATGGATCGAACTCCTCCTCGTCAAACCCGCCCAGCTTCCCTAACCTCTCTACTGTCATGAGCCTATCCATTCCTGATAAAAACTGGTTTCAGGCCCCTGCCGGAGCTGAAAAGCTCTGGATCGGTCTCTCCCTCGTGTGGTGCTTCGTCATGAGTCTGATGATGCCCTTCTGGCATTTTCGCGGTAAGCAGAACAGCCGCGGGGAAGCCTATTCGGTAACGCCGGCCGCCTACCTTGAACGTGCGGAGAAATTCGTCGCCGCCGCCAAAACGGGCAGCATGGGCGCCGACAAGGGCCTCCTCGCCGGCGTCCCGATTGTCACTCCCGCCCCTGGCAGCGATGCCTATCTGGTCGCGCGAATGTGGTCGTGGTACCCGGTGCTGAAACTGCGCAAAGGCGAAACCTATCGCATCCATCTTTCCTCCATGGATTTGCAGCACGGCTTCTCACTGCAGCCGCAGAACATGAACTTTCAGGTGCTGCCTGGATACGATCACGTCCTGACCATGACGCCGACCTCGAGCGGCGAGTTTACCATCGTTTGCAATGAATTCTGCGGAATCGGCCACGACCGCATGATCGGCAAAATCCTCGTAGATGAATAACCCCAACCCTTGTCCGCCATGAGTTCCATCGCTGCCACACCGTCCTCACTCGCGCTGCCCGGCGCCGCCGCCCGCAAGTGCGACACCACCGGGCTCAATGTTTGCCTCGCCAGTCAGCAGTTCATCAAACTGAATGCCGTCTGTGCCGTCGTCTTCCTTCTCCTCGGAGGCATCGCCGCCATCCTGCTCGCGCTCACCCGATGGCAGGCCGTACACCTTCTGCCGGTGGACTGGTTCTACCGCATTCTGACGTTTCACGGACTGAACATGCTGATCTTCTGGATCCTCTTCTTTGAAGTCGCGATCCTCTACTTCGCCTGCACCATTCCGCTGAACTGCCGGCTCTTCTCGCGAAAGCTCGCATGGGTTTCCTTCCTCATGATGCTCTCCGGCGCCCTGATGGTGGACCACATCATCATGGTGGGAAAAGCAGACGTGATGATGACCAGCTACCTGCCGCTGCTGGCGCACCCGAATTTCTACCTCGGCATCATCCTTGTGGCGGTGGGCACACTGATCGCGGTGTATAATTTCTTCGCCACGCTCTACATCGCCAAGCGGGACAAAACTTACGAAGGCTCGATCCCGCTGGTGACTTTTGGCGCTCTCGCCGCGGCGATCATTGCCGTGGTGACGCTGCTCCACGGGGCCATCGTGATGATCCCCACCTTCACCTATTCGATGGGCTGGACCGCGCAGCCGGACCCGATGTGGTACCGGATGATCTGGTGGGGCCTCGGTCACCAGTCGCAGCAGGTGAACGTCTGCGCGATGGTGGCGGTCTGGTATCTGATAGGAAACCTCGCGGTGGGTGCCAGGCCCGTCAATGAAACCGTCTGCCGCGGTGCATTTGTCCTCTACATTCTGTTCATCAATCTCGCATCCGCACACCACCTGCTGGTGGACCCTGGAGTGGGTGCCGCGTGGAAAATCTGGAACACTTCTTACGCCATGTACCTCGCGGTGCTGGCTTCCATGATTCACGGATTCACCGTGCCGGCGTCCATCGAAATTGCGATGCGGAAAAAGGGCCACAACCGCGGACTCTTCGGGTGGGTCATGCATCTGCCATGGCGCAACCCGGCCTTCTCCGCCGCGATCCTCTCGCTGTGTATATTCGGATTCATCGGCGGCATCACCGGCGTCACGCTCGGCACGCAGCAAATCAACATCATCGCGCATAATACCCTGCGCATCACCGGGCACTTCCACTCGACGGTGGTCGGCGGCACCACGCTCGCTTTCATGGGCCTCGCCTACTATGTGATTCCCCTGATCTTCCGCCGCGATTTCATCTGCCGGAAGCTGGCACGCCTTCAGCCGTGGCTCTTCGGCGGCGGAATTCTGCTCGTCTCCCTTGGCATGTCGTTTGCCGGTTCTCTCGGGGTGGCGCGGCGCTCGCATGACATTGAGAGTGCGGGCATCTACGGCCCTGCAGCGCACATGTTCCTCGCCGTCATGGGTGTGGGGGCGATCATCGCCGTGATCGGGCTGCTCATCTTTTGCGTGCTCTGCGTCGGCACGCTGCTCTTTGGTGCGCGCAACAACGGCCGCCCGATGGAAGACTGGGGCGTGGCCACCGCGACCGCCGATGCTCCAGGGGAAAACCTTCCGCACGTCCACTGGGCCATGAAGGGCACCATCGCTCTGACGCTCATCTTCCTCGCCTGCTTCGCGGTGTATTACTTCGCGAACTGGAAGGCACTCTCCGACGTGTGGCACGTCAAATAACCCGTTCTCTTTTTCCATTCATCCTCTCAACTGTCTCAGGTTGTAGAGTTCCTTCCAGCCTTTCCCGATTTTCCGTGCTCCTGACTTTCGCGTTTCCTGACTCTTCCCGCCAAACCAGTTACGGTTCTGCTCAAACCAACCGTTGATGAATTCCCGGCTGCCCAGCACCACGCCGTCGGTGAAATGCCGCACCCGTTTCATCAATTGCTCGCGCTTCACCCCGCTCTCCCGCGCCAGCCGTTCCTGCACTTTTTCGCTCACCCCGCGGCGGACAACGGTGCCGTCTTCCTTCACCCGCGGACGACCGGCGAGGCCGAGCAATTGTCGGTAATGCACCAGTGCCCGCAATTGGCGCTTTCGCTTCATCGTCGGCGTCTCCACCGGCGCGGTTTCACCCGGGCCCCGGCCCAACATCCGCTCCGCCGTCGCCCCTGTCACCAACGCGATTCCTTCCAGCGCTGCCGCCTTTCCGGCCATTGCTTCGGCATACCCGCTCCACCGATAATCCGCCGGGTCTTCCGTGATCCCGGCACGCACCGGATTGAGATCAATGTAAGTCGCCATCGTGCGCAGAGCCTTCATTTCATCCTGCACGATGACGCTCTTGTAGCGCCCCTCCCACAGCACACCGGTGCGCCCCTTGCGGCGGTTGTACCACTGACTGAACCGCTGCTTGAGGGCCTTCATGAATTCGGACAAAGAAAACATCCGTCCCAGCATCCGCTGCCGCCACTCTTCGATGCCCGACTCCCCGCCGCACCGCTCCCACACGCGGAATTGACTGCGCAGCACCTTCATCCGCTCCGGTCCCACCGCCCTGTCCATCATCCCGAGCATCTGCTCCAGCGGCACATCAAACCCCGCCGGTCTCTCTGGCACGCGGATCAGCAGGTGAAAGTGATTCCCCATTAGGCAGAACGTGAGAATCTCCACTTGATGGAACGCCGCGAACGCCCCCATCATGGCGCGGAAGACCTCCCGCTCCTCATCGCCGAAGACCTTCCGCCGGTCCACGAACCGGGAAACGACATGATACACGCCGGTCTGTGCACCGGTGCCGGGATTGGTGAATACGCGGGTCTTAGCCATAGGATTTGGGAGGTTGAGTCGGGAGATGGGGCGGCGGCAG
>JANNVM010000278.1:0-1658 GCA_031414455.1 Verrucomicrobiota bacterium | reverse complement strand
GTGGGCGTGCGCTTCGGTGCGGGTCTCGACTACACGTTCGACGCCGTCAGCGCGGTGCGCGAACTCGAGGTTTACGCCGCTGAGCCCGATGTTCATCAGTTCGATGTACTCAATCCGGCTGCGCTGGGTGAAGCCGGCGGCCTGTTCCTCGAGAGAGGGGGCCGCGGGGCGGTAGTGGAATTCACTCACCACGAGATTGGCTGCGCTGGCCGATTCGGTGCCGACGCTGAAGTAGGCTTCATTGAGCGCCGACCAGGCGGTGCCGTTGAGCGTGCGGGCTTTCACCGTTTTCGATGTGCCGAGCACGAAGGGCGCACTGTAAATCTGTGCAGCGGGATTCACGGCACCGGTCCACGCGGTGCGCGGATCACTGCCGTCGAGGGTGTAATAAAGCGTGCTGCCGGCAACGGCGGGGTTGTGGATCTTCAGCGTGAAAGTGGCGGGCACCATGCCGCCGTGCTGGAGGGTATCGGTGGAGTTGTTGCGGAACTCCGGCGCGGCGGTGGCGGGATAAAGGCCCGCTGCCTTCATTTGGTTGAGTGCGGTCGTGGTGGGGGTGGCCGCCGTGCCGGCGCGGCCTGGCAGCACCGTAGTGAGAATGCGGTTCTTCTCCGTGGTCCACGCGCCGAGGTAGGTATAGGGCGTGGCGTCCACGCGGTTGTCCCCCCAGCGGGCGGATTCCCCGCGCACGCCCCACGGTTCGATTTCAGCAAAGCGGAGGTTGAATGCGGCGCGCAGGCCCTCGGTGCTGAGGATGCCGTTGTTGAAGATGCGTTTCTGAATGGCATCGGCGAAGGCCAGTTTATACTCGGCATTCACGATCAGCTTTTGGTGGATGGCCGTTGGACCGTAGGTGTCGTTTCTGGAAACCGCATTGTCGGTGGCGGATTTGAAGACGTGTTCAGCGTCCCAACTGTGCCAGCGCCACTTGGCGGCGGGATCGCTGCGCTTGATGGAGGCGTAGAGGTTTTTGTGCGCCCAGTCGGTGTTCGCGGCGACGAAGTTGAGCATCATGTAGTCAATGAATTGCGGGATGTCGAGCTTGGCGGCGACGGCTTCATAGGCGGCCTGGGTCGTCATGACGGGCACGGGATTGGGCAGGACGCGGCCGAGTCCTGCGAGGTCGAGGAGATCCTCGAAGCTCTTGAGCGTGGTGCAGTTGAGGAAGGCGGAAGTGGTGGCGTCGCCGGTGCTGCCGAGCGGGAACGCGGAATTCATGAGACCGGAGGCGATGACGTTGTTGAAGAAGGGATTGCCGTCCACGCCGTTGCCTCCGTTGTGCTTGAAGACATCCCAGTCGCCGGGATCGCCGCCGGAGTAGTCGGCCATGAAGCGGTCGTCCGGCTTTTCGTGGAGAATGTAGAGGCCCCAGTAGAGTCCGTTGAGGAAGTAATGCACGGGCCGGCTGTGAAAGGAGGAGCCGCCCATGCTGTTCTGGAGGTCGGACATGACGTGGTCGCGCACGTAGTCGCCCATGACCTGCTGGCTGGCGGAAGGATGAACCCAGGCCTGATTGAGGCGGGCATCGAGGACGAAGAGATCCTGCTCCGGCGAGGTGTCGTCGCCATAGAGATTCTGGACCACGACTTCCTGGGCCTTGAAGCGCATGGACAGCTTGTAACTCTTCCAGCGGTCCTGGCTCGTGCCGCCGAAAACGT
>JANNVM010000277.1:0-3111 GCA_031414455.1 Verrucomicrobiota bacterium | reverse complement strand
GCCGTCGCGGTTATCTTCCTGACACTGCCGGCACTGTACGGTGTGCTGCGGATGCGCCGCGGTTTATCGCGCCGCAAATGGGCGCTGGACGGATTCAAAATGGGAATGATGACCGTGGTGGCGCTCGTATTGCCGCCATTGGCCGTCCGACTTTACAAGCAGGTGGTTCCTGGTCCATTGGAGCGCCGGGCCTTTGCCGACAGCGATGCGGAGTGGGTGATGCAGGCGGATACACCAAAGCGGTTGAAGCACATGGTTTTTCGTGAAGGCCGGTACGAAATTGTGGACCCGGATACGCCTGACTCGGTGAATCTGGTGCGCTATTCCGGTAATATCAGCTATCTGGGCGTACCGCTCAAACCTCAACATATGCCGGATGGAGTGGATGCATGCTTTGCGGAGATCACGGCTGTTTCCTGGCGAACCGGTTCCGATGCCGAGTGGTCGGCATGGCGGGAGGGGAAGGGCTCGCTCTCCGCCGGTGCCGGCGTGGACGAAGCCCTGAACGGTCTATCCCTCCTGCGCGACGGCTTCCCCTCAATGCAGAATGGCGAAATGCGGCTCAAGGCGTGGCTCAAGCTGGTCCGGCACCGTGAGCATCCGTTGTACCGGGAAGCGGGAGCGATCGCCAAAGGGGACGGCTGGGTATATGAACTTGTGGAGCGCAGGAACGCTGATGGCGAGCCCGTGCTGCAATCGATCTATCGCGAAACGGCGGCCCATGGTGAGGACACGAGCGGATTGTTGTCAGGAAATTCGGAGGGAACCACTGACAGGACCTCGCCAGGCCTTTTCCGCGCGCTGCACGTCTCCTCGTTTTTCCTGCGCACGAAGAATGAAAATGTCTGGTGGCCGCTGCCAGTTTCGGAGCTGGCTCCATTTTCCTTTTCGATTACCGCCACGCGATCAGAATACACCCGGCAACGCATCATCCGGCTCACCGGACTCAATATCGATGTATCCGGCCCATCAAAGAATCCCAAACCGGTGAAGCGGCCATGGAAGGTAAAGCCCGAGCCAGTTCTCCGCGATGAGCCGTTTCAGGAGAAGCTCCCCGCCTACCCGTGGCCGCTGACTAGCAATTCATCCGCGCCTATCCAATGAGCCATACCCTTCACCATTTGTGCTGGCTGGTGCGGCGCTTTCGTCTGCCGGTGACAATATCGGCGGTTTCATGGACGCTGCTGTTGGTGGCCGTCTGGACCGTGGGTATTACGGAATGGGACAAACTCTTCTCCGTGGCGCATGGTGCGCTGATGATACCGCCGCTGCTGCTGGTGATCGCCGTGGTTTGGCAGGATGAAGCGGGAGGAACGGAATCCTTCTGGCGCACGCGGCCGCCGCGGTGGCGCGCGGTGTGGTTGTCGCAGGCACTGTTCATCCTGCTCTTCCTCGCCGGGCCGGCGATTCTTTGTTGGGCCGTGAATGGGCTGCTCATGCACCACACGGCGGTGCAGTGGATATACGGCGCGCTGGATTTGCTGTTCATCATTTGCCCGATGCTGGCGCTGGCGGGCGCGGCGTCGTTCTCGCGGACGTTGAGCACACTGGCGATTGTCCTTGCCGGTGCGGCCCTTGCGATCACGGGGGGTGTGCTGAGCATGGTGTCCGTGGCGGGGGCCTTCTCCGGCCCAGTGTTTCAGTCGGGCATCTACCGTTCGTTCATGGTGGGCGTTTGGGGAATTCCCTCGGTCGTGCTGGTGGTGGGATGGATGACCGCGATGAAGCGGCAGGTCAGCCTTGTCCTCGTGGTGGCCACTTGGCTGTGGTTGTTGAGTCTGCCGTCGCTGGTGTGGGTGATCGTGCGTCCGCGGGCGTTCTGGACGGTTTTGGAAGTGACAGCCGGCATTCCTGGCGCGCCGTTGCAGCCTGGCGAGCAGGCGGCGGGAGTGTTCACGCTGCGTGGTCTGCCGGAGGGAACCGAGGCGCTGGTCGAAAACGACTATCTGCAACTGGATAACCGCTCGAATCCGGACGACCCGTCAGGAGTAAGGCTTCTCTGGCTGGATCTGCAGAGTAACAGGAAAAGCAGTGATCCCTCCCAAAGGCCGGGCTTTCTGACGCCACGCGCCGGGAACACCATTCGCGCTGCCTTGCCGCCCGCGACCCGCTGGTTTGCCGATGCGATGGATACCGGAAGGCCATTTATTTGGGAGGTGAAAGACTGGATGGGCCGGGGGCCAGTGGAGCGCCGGTTGCTCGGAGAAGCGATAGGCGTTCTTGGTTCCACGGTGCCGCTCGTGACCGTGCCGCTGGAGGAAGGTGCCACGGCTGCGGAAAATGGGAGCCGCGTGCGGATTCACCGAATCAGCCACGGTCAGGAAAATCTCGAAGTGGAAGTCCATCTCTGGCTGGCCGCGGGTCTCGACACGCAAATGCCTCCCGGCGGCATCCTGGGTGAGATCACTTCCCTTATTCGTGATCCGCTGCCCGTTATCTACTTTCCGTCGGTGCCAATGGCGGCGTTGCTGATGAACAGGCAGGTTGACGGCGAATTTCGCTCATGGCAGTGTCAAACCAGGCGGCATCGTTTGAAATTCTCCATGCCGAATGACGAACTTCGCCAAGGGGTGCGGTGGATGCCGGAGACGTTGCGCGGTGCGCAGTTGCTTTACTTTTCTCAGGTGCAGCATGGGAGGTTTCGCGTGCGTTTTAGCGAGGAGCCGATGAAAATAGTGGTGCCGTAAACGGCCGGAGAAGAGAGTTAGAACCTTAGAGCCTTAAAGTTCCTTTTTCATCCTTTAGCCTTCAACCTTCATCTTTATGCCCGAGCCCGCCATCCTCTTCAACGGCACCACGAAACGCTTTGGCAAACGCACGGCCGTCAACAGTCTCAACCTCTCCATTCCCGAGGGCAGCGTTACGGCGTTCCTCGGGCCTAACGGGGCAGGGAAGACCACGGCCATCAAGCTTCTCATGGGACTCCATGCGCCGGATGGCGGGGATGTCCGCGTGCTGGGGCACGACTCGCGCAAGCTGCCGTCGTCAGCCTTTGAACGCATCGGCTATGTTTCGGAAAACCAGCGCCAGCCTGCGTGGATGACCGTTCGCCAGCTTCTCGACTACTGCCGCCCGCTCTATCCGCAGTGGGACCGCGATCTCGAAGCGCGG
>JANNVM010000276.1:0-5009 GCA_031414455.1 Verrucomicrobiota bacterium | reverse complement strand
GGCACCACGATCAACGACGCCCTCGCCAAACGCGTCGCCCCGATGGAGAAACTTGAGCCGGATTTCAATGCCTTCGCGATTAAGCAGGCTGAGACTTTCGCGCCGCAAATGAACTGGGATAAGCCGGAGCCGGCACTGCTGCTCCCCGGCAGCGACGACAAACTCAAGGAATGGTCCGCCGCCCATCCGAACAATTACTGGATGCTTATGCGCGACGCCACGCAACTCATGGAGGACCGGAAGTGGCCCGAAGCTGCCGCCGCGCTCCAGAAGATCATCGAACTCCACCCGAACGACGGCGGCAGCGACGGCGCGCTCGGACTGCTCGCCAAAGTCCGCCGCGAACTCAAAGACATCGCCGCCGAGCACACGCTCCTGACAAAACTTGCCGCCCTCGATTCCGACGTCCCGGACGCCAATGCCCGGCTCATCGAACTCGCTACCGCCGCCAAAGACTGGCCCGCCGTCGCTGCTCAGGCCAACCGCTGGCTTGCGGTGAATCCCCTCATCCCCGGACCGTGGCGCGCACTGGCTGAGGCGTCGGAGGAAACCAGCGACTGGAAGTCCGCCGCCGCCGCATGGCAAACCCTGCTGTCCCTCGACCCGCCGGATCCGTCCGGCATCCATTTCAATCTCGCCCGCATCCTCCACCGCACAGGCGACAAAACCGCCCGGCGTCACGTTCTCATGGCCCTGGAAGATAATCCCCGCCACCGCGAGGCACTGCGCCTGCTCCTGGAGATCAATGACAATTAATGAGCGCCCGCGGCTTTGACTCTTTCCGCCTCTGCATCCATTATCACGCGATGAGCACCATGATCACTCCTCCATCCCCATGAAGAAACCACTGCTCATTTCCTGCATCGTCGCCAGCCTCGCGGCCGTCGCACTCGCGCAATGGGGAGAAGGTCGGCGTGGTGGTGGCGGAGGACGAAACCGATGGAGTAGCGAAGACCTCCCCCGCACGGCCCGCGAAGCCCGCTACAACGATACCGAAACCCCGACGTGGACCAATCCGCCGGCACACGCGAAGGATGTCTTCACCTTCACCCGCATCGCCTACGACCGCGGCTACGGCTACGGCAGCGGATGGGCCACCGATTTGATGGAAGGCCGGGGGGACGACGCCGGCGGCGGATGCAGCGATCTCAATCTCTCGTTCCGGCTCCAGCAAATGACCTCGATGAGGACCGACCCCGACGGGCGCATTCTCCGCCTGACAGATCCCGCACTTTCGGACTATCCTTTTATCTACATCGTCGAACCTGGAGCACTGGAATTCAGCGACGAAGAGGTCCTGGCTCTGCGCAACTATCTCGACAACGGCGGCTTCCTTATGTTCGACGACTTCTGGGGCGACAGTGCATGGGAAAACGTCGCGGATCAAATGAAGAAAGTTTTCCCCAAGCGTGAATTTGTGGAGTTGCCATTGAACGACCCAACCCAAAAGGACCATCAGATTTATCACTGCGTTTTTGACATCAAAACCAAAGGCCAGGTGCCCAACATGGGAACCGGGGACCGCAGCCAGGTTGACGGCGTGACCTGGGAGGAGAATCACGACGGCGACACCCAAACCGTCCACCACAAAGGCATCTCCGACGACAAAGGCCGCCTCATGGTCATCGCCTGCCACAACACCGACAACGGCGACGGCTGGGAACGCGAGGGATACAGCGACTACTACTTCCACAACTTCTCCGAAAAGATCGCCTACCCGCTCGGCATCAATATCATCTTTTACGCGATGACGCACTGAGGTGTGGAGTCGCGATGCCTCGCCCCAGCTCAGCCCTCCACCGCCAGACGCAGGAAACGGCTCGACGCACCAAGAGGCACGGTGGCAATGCTCCGCTGATCAGCCCCGGGAACGGATTGAGTGACGCCGGTCGTCGTCCAGTTCTTCAGATCCGCACTGGTTTCCACGCGATAACTAATCCCCGGACTGGCGGCATGAAAGCTCAGACTGAGAGTGTTTCCATCAAGCACCGGCACAGGCAGGCTGCTCCGGAGATTGAGACTGGGATCAAGGTCCAGCGCGTAAGCCATCAGATGGCTCACCCCGTCGCCGTCAGGATCCTGATTGAGATCAGTGTCATACCACAAACCATGCTTCAGAAGCCAAGAGGCGGCGGGGTAGACGGCCTTATCGATCATGATCGTTGGGTGACCGTTCCATGTCGGCGAGGTGAAGCCGGCACGGTCACTGAGGTAGTAGATGGTAAATCCGGGTGCAGCCCCCTCGAAATCAGGTGTGAATAAATATGGCGAATCTCCGAGAAAGACCGCGGTGGTCAGGTTTGTACATCTGGGGAAGGCGCTGAGGGGAGTACAGAAATCCGCGCACCAAGCCGCCCCAATGCTGGTAACGCTGGCGGGTATCGTAACACTGGAGAGGCCAGTGCAGTCGGAAAACGCTCCTTCGGCGATACGGACAACACTGGAGGGGATGCTGATGCTGGACAGACTGGAGCATTGGGTGAACACGCCTACGCTAAGGCTGGTGACACTGGCGGGAATCGTGACGCTGGTCAGGCCACTACAACCGGAAAGCGCGTAGTCACCGATCTCGGTGACGCTCGGAGGAATAGAAATGCTGGTCAGGCTAACGCAGTTGGAAAATGTGTAGCGGCCGATGGCGGTCACGCCATCTCTAAGCACAACGTCGGTCAGCCCCCGACAGCCCCCGAATGCAACGCCTCCAATGGTGATGACACCGGCTGGAATAGCAATGCTGGTCAGGCTGTAGCAATCATAGAACGCCGCATCGCCAATGCTGGTAACACTGGCAGGAATGGTCACCCCGATTAGGCTATGGCACGCCTCGAACGCATAATTGCCGATGATCATAACACTGGCAGGAAGGGTAACGCTGGTAAGAGAGTAGCAGTATTGAAAAGCTCTGTCGCCGATACTAGTGACAGGCCTGCCGGCGATCTCTTGGGGGATCTCGAGCGAGCCGGAAGCATTTTGTGGATAACCCACAATTTCAACGTTGGCGCCTCCGATTACCTTGTACGAAAACAAGCCGAACTGTTCCGCCCGCAGCGGAAAAGAGCAGCAAACAAGGGAGAAGCCGAGCCAGAAGGCCCGAACGGCGGAGGATGATTTACTCTTCATGCGGTGGGGAGGACTTCCCAACGGCGTGATCATGCGGGAAAAGGCCAGGATACGCATCACAAATTTGGGATTGTTTGTTCGGAGCCGCCCCCCTGCGAATCGTGTCGGCTGATTAATGCCGTGAATCCTCCCGGAAGGACCAATTCGCCCGGGAGCGGACGTCCGCATCGCCGTAAAATCGCGCAGATGCCGGAGCTTGTTCGGCACACATCATGCGCATGAACCACCCACGCTTCCTCCCTTCACCGCATGAACGACTTGTCCGACGCCTCCGCCTCTGCCGCTGCCCCTGCCAACCCGGAGCGCCTTGCCTTTGAAAAACTCATGTCCGGCCGCGCGCTCATCGAGGCGGAACTCAGCAAAGTCATTGTTGGGCAGCGCGACGTGGTGGAGCAGATTCTCATCGCGCTGATCGCGGGCGGGCATTGTCTGATGACCGGCGCGCCGGGGCTGGCGAAGACGCTGCTCGTCAACTCGATGGCGCGCATCTTCGATCTGAGTTTCCAGCGCATCCAGTTTACGCCCGATCTCATGCCGGCGGACATCACGGGCACGGAGATTTTGCAAAGCGAGGCCGGCGGTGCGCGCAGGATGGCGTTCGTGCCGGGACCGGTGTTTGCGAACATCATACTAGACGACGAAATCACCCGGACGCCGCCCAAGACGCAGGCGGCACTGCTGGAGGCGATGCAGGAACACCAGGTCACGGCGGCTGGCGTGCGCCATGCGCTGCCGGAGCCGTTCTTTGTGCTGGCCACGCAAAACCCTATCGAGATGGAAGGCACCTATCCGCTGCCGGAAGCGCAGTTGGATCGCTTCATGTTCAACGTCGTTATGGATTACCTGCCGGAAGCTGACGAGATCGAAGTCGTGCGCCGCACCACGTCGGGCAAACGCGCCAGCATCGGAGCGATCTTTTCCGGTGAGGATGTGGAGCAGTTTCACGCGCTGGTGCAGCAGGTGCCGATCGCGGAGGAACTGATCGCGTTTGCTGTCAGGATCGCCGCGGCGTCGCGTCCGCGCCAGCCGCGGGCACCGGAGTTTGTGAACGAATGGGTGAGTTGGGGCGCCGGCACGCGCGCCGGGCAGTCGCTCGTGCTCGGTGCAAAAGCGCGCGCGCTGATCCATGGCCGCGCGCATGTCACGGCGGAGGACATCAAGGCGCTGGCGGTGCCCGTGCTGCGTCACCGGGTGCTCCTCAACTACCGCGCCGAAGCCGAGGGGGTGCGCATCGAAGACGTCATTCACCGGCTCATCGAGTCTGCCGCCGCATGACCGCAATCAATCCAGAGTCGGCTCGGCTGGAGCCTCGCCCCACCGGTTTTATTGATCCCGCGGCGCTCATGGCTATTCGTTCGCTGGAACTGCGCGCGCGCGCGGTGATGCAGGGATTCATGACCGGCCTGCACCGCAGCCCCTACCACGGCTTCTCCGCGGAGTTTACCGAGTACCGGCAATACTCGCCCGGAGACGATCCGCGGCACCTCGACTGGCGCGTCTTTGCGCGCAGCGACCGCTTCTTCATCCGCAAGTTCGAGGATGAAACGAACCTCCGCTGCCACATGGCCGTGGACCAAAGCCGCTCGATGGATTGCGGATCGCTGCCGTGGACCAAGGCGCACTACGCCGCCACGCTCGCGGCCACGCTCGGGCTGTTCCTCTATCGTCAGGGTGATGCCACCGGCCTGCTGAGTTTCGATGATCGCATCCGCGACTGGCTGCCCGCACGTCACCGTCCGGGTCACTTGCGACAGATCATGCTCGCGCTCGAAAAACCCGCGGGCGGCGCAGCCACCGATCTCACGGCACCGCTGCAGCGGCTGGTGGAAATTGTCAGGAAGCGCGGGCTCATGGTCCTCATCTCCGATTTCCTCGCACCCATCGAACGG
>JANNVM010000275.1:0-23910 GCA_031414455.1 Verrucomicrobiota bacterium | reverse complement strand
TATCACCACGGTTTCGCCCTGCTGGCACTGGCCGAGGCCTACGGCGCCGTGGACGAGTCGCTGCTTTGGCAGGGCGCGGACAGCAAGGGCCGCACGATCGGCCAGGCGGTGAAACTCGCTGTGGATTGCTCAGCCACCGCGCAAAAGAAGAACCGCTGGGGCGGCTGGCGTTACAGTCCGGATGCGACGGATGCAGACACTTCCGTGACTGGAGCCGTGCTCATGGGCCTGCTCGCCGCGCGTAATGCCGGCATGGATGTCGCCGATGAAACCATCAACGGTGCCCTGGAATACATGCGCCGCAGCACCGGCCGCGACGGCTCGGTGGCCTACTCCGGCGGCTTCGGCGGCATGGGAGAGTCCATGAACCGTTCCTGCATTGCCACGCTTGTGGCCGCCGTCGCCCGTCAAAAGGACGATGCCAAATACGCGGCGACACTCAAGCACATCACCACCCGTCTCGAGCACAAGGAAGGTCACTACGGCGAATATTTCCGCTACTACATGGCCCAGGCGCTCTTCCAGGGTGACTATGAGTCCTGGCAAAAATGGAACGGCATGGTCATTCGCCAGCTCCACGAGACCCAGACCGAAGACGGCAGTTTTTCCAACAGTTCCTACAGTACCGGCATGTCCCTGCTGGCGCTCGCGCTCAACTACCGATTCCTCCCCATTTATGAACGCTAAAACTGTCGCCGCGGTGCTGGCGCTTGCCACACCCGTTCTGGCCGCTGACGAAAAGAAGAAAGACAAGCCGGCACGCGAAGTGCCGCGGCTCCTCATACCGCCCAATTCATCAAGCACTACCCGCCTCACATGGCGCAACGGCGAGGAGCTGCGCGGAGAACTGGAGAACGCCGGTACCGGATTTCTCGCATGGAAGACGCCGCTCTTCGCCGCTCCGCTCCGCGTGAAAAATGAAGTCATCCGGCGCATTGACTTCAGCACCGGATTCCTCCGCGCCGAAGGCAGCTTCCGGTTGTCGCTCGCCGACGGCAGTCACCTCACGGGCGAATTTGAGAAGCTCGACGATCAGACGATCACCTTTGTTTCACCCGCGTGCGGCACCGTCGTCGTGACCCGGGATCAGGCAGTGAGCATTGAGCGCATCGGGGGCGATGGCATGGTCGCGGGCGGGCCGCTGGCGCTGCTCCCTGACAAGTCCGCCGCCCGGGCCAGCAACGGTCAGGTGATCACTCCACTTTTCCTCGCTGCCGCCGGACGTGCCGCGTCTCCCGGTTTCAACCTCACGAGTCAGCGGCCGCTGGATTTGCCTGACAAGTCCATCGTGGACATCCTCGTGCGTACGGAGGACGTCCCGGATTTCAAACTTTCCGCCGCACGCAGCAAGGATTTTGTCTCCGTGGAGACTTGGGGCGATGAACTCGTCCTGCTGCTCGGCGAGCGATTCGTCTCCGCGGGCGCCAAATTCAAAGACGGGGATCGCGCGGCGCACATCCGTCTCGCGTGGGATCAGCCCGCCGGCCGCTGCGCACTCTACGGCAGTGACGGCAAGCTGTGGGCGGAAATCGTCCCGGAAACGAAAGCACCGGATCCGGAGCCGAAGAAGCCGGAGGCGAAACCCGGCGGAAGCTGGCTGCGGCGGATTTTCGGCGGCGACGAACCCCAGCCGGATAACGGAAACAAAGCCCCGGCAAAACCAGCGCAGGGCATCACCCTGCTAAATAAAGGAAGCGGTATCATCGTCGAGCGCTTCGCTGTCAGTGAGTGGGACGGCAGTGCGCCGCCTGCGGTTCTCAACGATGCCGCCTGTGTGGAGACGGACAGTGAAATCATTTCCGGTGAAGCCTTCGCCCGCAATGGCGACGCCCTGACGGTTCGCGGCAGTGACGGCGCGACGCGCGACATTCCACTGGCCAAAATCCGGGCGCTGCGCTGGCCTCGCGCGGTGAAACTCGAGCGCGACACCACGCAGACCGATATCTGGTTCGCCGACGGCAATCTCGTCCGGGGCAGTCTTACAGAAGTGACGGAAGGAAAGGCCGGCATCCGGACCGCCTTTGCCGCCGCACCCGTCACCGCTGTGCTGGCCCGCTGCCGGGCCGTGGTCCTGCCGGAGCCTGATAAAAAAGAGGAAGTCACACTGCTGGCCAAACTGGATGTGATCCGGGCCGGCGACACTACGCTGCACGGCACGATTGTGGCTGAGAACGGTGTCCTCCCGCATTTTTTGCCGGTAGGCGCAGAGGCTTCGCTGCCGCCTGCGGAGGCGAAAGACCTGACCATGACCCGCAGCCTTTCGCCCGACGACAAATATGAACGCGCCCCCGCGCTGCTGCATGTCAAAACCGGCGAGACGCTGCCGGTGACGCTCCAGGCGGTGAGCCGTGAAAAAATCGAGTTCACATGGGACGCCGCCGGCCAGCACGTCCTGGATGTCGCGCAGCTTCACGCGGTCCAGTTTTCCGCGCCCGCGGCAGCCGGCAGGGGATTTGACGGCATGGGCTGGCGAATGCTCGGCGACGAAAGCAAAAGCGTGACGAAAAAAGGCGACGCTGTCATTCTCCAGCCGGGCAGCGGCATCGGTCATCCCTACATGCTCCAGGGCGGTGATATCAATTTCCGCATGGCCAAGGAAAACGGCCTCGCCACCATCCGCATCCGGCTGTTTTGCCAGGGAACCGACCGCAATTCAAACTCCATCAACTTCATCATCGGCGATTCTGGCGGCGACATCTACTGCGGTCTCGAACGCGGCGAAGGTCAGATGCAAAATCAGATGGAGGTTGCCTCCAATGGAGGTTCGGCGAACATTCGCCTGACGTTTCCTGGCGACAAAGTCGAGCTGTGGGTCAACAAGGTGATGGTCGGCAGCACGGCCACAAAGGGAAAAGGCATCAAGGCTCCCGGCACCGGCATGATCCTGGAAACCGCCTCGCTGTGGGGCAACCAGGTCGGCTCGGTCAAGCTGATGGATCTCTCGCTCGAGTCTTCTCCGTGCATGGCCAGCCCGCCGCCCTTTAGCGAGGAGGCGAAACGCGAAGCCCTGCTCCTGCCGCGGCTGCGCCGCGACGATCCGCCGCGCCAGGTGCTCATCGGCCGTAACGGGGACCTCCTTCGAGGAGAAATCGAAGGCATTACGTCCACGCACCTCGCCTTCCGCGCCGGCCTCGAAAATTTCAACGTGCCCATCGAACGCGTTGCCGCCGCCGTCTGGGTCATCATCCCGGAAAAACCGAAAACTGAAGAGAAGAAGGACGGAGAAAGCAAAGACCCGGAGAAGAAGGAGCCGGAAAAGAAGCCCGCGAAAAAGCCGAATCCGGACGAGATCCTCAGTGAACCGAACGGCGACAGTCACTTCGTCGTCACCAAGGCGGTCAAGCCTGATGAGGCGAAATCCGATGATGGGAAAAAGCCGGCACCGGGCACCGTGCAGTGGCTCGACCTGACCAATGGCGGGCGCATCGCACTTAAGGTGGAGTCATGGACGAAGGAGGCCGTCACCGGCCAGCATCCGGTCCTCGGTCAGTGCCGTATTCCCACCGCTCTTGTCCATCATCTGACTCTCAAGATCCCGCCCGCCGCCGGCGCGCTCGCAGCCTTGTCAGGATGGAAATTGGAACATACACCGGATCCCGTGCTCCCGACGGACGAAGAGGGCGAATCCAAACTCGCCGGCAAGAATGCCGAGACCTTCAAACTCCCCATGCTGGAAGGGGAGGATTTTTCCCTCGCCGACGCCAAAGGCAAAGTGGTGGTCCTCGATTTCTGGGCCACGTGGTGCGGTCCGTGTGTGAAGGCACTGCCCAGTCTCATCGAGGCCATGGCGGCGTTCCCCCGCGACGAAGTGATCTTCCTCGCCGTCAACCAGGGCGAGACCAAACCAACCGTGGAACGCTTCCTCGAAGCCCGTGAAATCAAGATGCCCGTCGCCTTCGATGCTGACCAGAAAGTGGCGAAGAAATACGGCGTTGAAGGGATTCCTCATACCGTTGTCATCGACCGCGAAGGCAAAGTCGCCTTCGCCCACACCGGCTATGCGGCCGACGGTGCAGAGAAAGTAGCTGCCGCCGTAAAGAAGGCGCTCGAAGCCAAACCGGCGGAAGAGGACAAGCCGAAGGATAAGGCCGAGCCGAAAAAGGAGGGCGAATCACCCGCTGATCCGTTGCTTCCGGAACCGAAGGAGATTTGAGCGGATTCCTTCCGGACCAGCTTAATCTGCGGTCATGTGCAGGCGGCGAGGCGGGATGACCCCAGTCCCGGTTCTTGTGCCCCGCAAAGAAAATGGCGAAGCCGCGGGAGCAGCTTCGCCATTCGATATTGCCTGGGAATGCCGGCGGATTACGCCTTCAATTCCTCACCCACGGCAAAGCGGGCAAAGCGTTTGATGGTGATCGTGTCGTTCAGTTCCTTGCCGGTGGCCTTCACGAGATCTTCGATGCTCTGGTCGGGGTTCTTGATGAATCCCTGTTCCAGCAGGCAGATTTGGCTGAAGTATTTGTTCAACATGCCGTTGAGGATGCCCTGCATGGCGGCTTCCGGCTTGCCCTTGAGGCGGTCGGACTCGGCGTAGATCGCCTTCTCCTTCGCGATGTTTTCCTCTGGCACTTCGGTGCGGTTGAGGAACTCGGGATTCGCGGCGGCGATGTGCATGGTGAGGTCCTTGAGCAGTGCGCGGAAGGTGTCGGCATTCAGTGTTGCCGCGTTGCCGGCACTGACTTCGACCATGACGCCGATGCGTCCGCCGAGGTGCAGATAAGTGGCCACGGCGCTGGAGGAGTCTGAGAGAAAGCGGGCGAAGCGGCGGATCATCGTGTTCTCCCCGGTCTCGGCGCCTTTGGCTTTCACGTTCTCATCCACGCTGCCTTTGCCGCCAAAGTAGGGCTCAGCGAGGAGCGCGTCGAGGTCCGCGGCGCTGGAGCTGAGGATGTGCGTGGTGATGTCGCCGACAAAGCTGCGGAAGCCTTCGTTCTTGGAGACGAAATCCGTCTCGCAGTTCACTTCGACCAGCACGCCGATAAAGCCGTCGCTGCTCATGAGGGCGTTCACGGTGCCTTCCTTGCTGACCCGGTCGGTGCGGCCGGTCATGCGCACGATGCCTTTCTTGCGGAGGATGTCCTCGGCCTTGTCCATGTCGCCCTCGGATTCAGCGAGAGCTTTTTTGCAGTCCATCATTCCCGCGTTCGTTTTCGCGCGGAGTTCCATCACGGTTTTTGCACTGATTTCTGCCATAGTTTTTGAGTGTCGTTTAAGTGTTGTTGGGAAACAAAAGCAGCGGCGGTGTTTTCAGTCACCGCCGCCGCCAAAGGGAATTCCGTCCGGTTAGGCCGCAGCAGCAGCGGCGGCAGCGGCTGCCTGCTTGTTGCGCGGGGCGCGGCCGGTTGTCTCCATCGCGCCGACGATCGGATCCACGAGATTTTGCAGGATGATACGGATGGAGCGTATGGCGTCGTCATTGGAAGCGATCGGCCAGGCGACGGCATCAGGGTCGGCGTTGGAATCGGTCATCGCGACAATGGGGATGCCGAGGCGGGTGCCTTCAGCGACGGCGATGGATTCACGGTGGCTGTCCACGATGACCATGGCGTCAGGCTGGCCGCCCATTTCACGAATGCCGGCGAGGTTCCGCTGGAGTTTCGTGCGCTCGCGGCCGAGGGCGGCGAGTTCCTTCTTGGACATCATTTTGTATTCCGGCTGGCTCTCGATGGTTTCGAGATACTTCATCCGCTTGATGGACTTGCGGATGGTTTCCAGATTTGTCAGGGTGCCGCCGAGCCAGCGGTGGTTGACGAAAAACTGACCGGTGGCTTCCGCGGCTTCACGCACGGCGTCCTGTGCCTGGCGCTTGCAGCCGACGAAAAGGATTTTTTTCCCTTCCTTGGCGAGGCCGGAGAGAAATCCCGCGGCGGCTTCGAGTTGCTTCACGGTTTCTTCCAGATTGAGCACATGGACGTTGTTCTTCACCATGAGGATGAAGGGTTTCATGCGCGGATGCCATTTCTTGCTCTGGTGGCCAAAATGCACGCCAGCTTCTACGAGTTCCTTGAGGAGTTCAGTTGCCATGAGATATGTGGACTTCCGTCTGCACAGGCGGCGCATCATGCGTCTTGTATCCTGCTCGGGCCGCAGCCCGATCCAGCCGGAAGGATGGTTTAGTTAATATGGGGGTTTTCCCGCGCCCGGGGGGCGGGGAGCGCGGAGTATGGTGGCAAAGTTCCGGCTGGCAAGCAGTTTTCCGGCGGCATTGCGGAACCTCCCGCACCGGTTGCGGCGGGACTCACCGCGCCTTCCATTCGCTCCCGAATGTCACCCGACGTCCCTGCTATCACCACCCGCGGCCTTTTTCGATCCTTCAATGGAAAGGCTGCCGTGTCCGATTTGAACCTAACTGTGCCCCGCGGAGTCTTCTACGGATTCCTCGGCACCAACGGGGCGGGCAAGTCCACCACCATCCGGATGCTCACCGGCCTGCTCGCGCCTTCTGCCGGCGAAATGCGTGTTCTGGGGCTCGATATCACCCACCCGGAGGAGTCCATCGCCATCAAGCGCCGGATCGGGGTGGTGCCGGAGGGGCTGGCGCTTTTCGATTACCTGACGGGGCCGGAATACCTCACCTTTGTGGCGAAGATGCACGGACTGACCGACGAAGTGCGCCTGGAACGCAGCGGGCATTTGCTCGGACTCATGGACCTCGCTGACGAATCCTCCAAGCTCTGCCTGGACTACTCACACGGCATGAAAAAGAAACTCTCGCTCGCGGCAGCGATGATTCACGGGCCGGACCTGCTGTTTCTCGATGAACCCTTTGAAGGCGTCGATCCAGTGTCAGCCCGCGTCATCCGGGGCACGCTCCAGCGGTTCGTGGAGAATGGCGGCACCGTCTTTGTCACCTCGCACGTCATGGAGATCGTGGAGAAACTCTGCACGCATGTCGGTATCGTGACCGGGGGAAAACTCGTCCTCGAAGACACCATGCAAAACATCTGCCGCACCGGGACGCTGGAGGAAACCTTCATCCGTGCGGCCGGTGATGAAGCGCGCGGGCGCGGACGCCTCGACTGGCTGGAGGCGGCTCATTGATGCCAGGCATGAAAATCGACTGGCAGCGGGTGCGGCTTCTCATCTGGCTGCGAAAGCGCCAGGTGCATCACGCCACTGCCCGGCACCGCAGCGGCGGGGGATTTCAGAATGCGCTGATCTATCTCTTTGCCGTCGTCGCCTTCCTCGGCGGGCTCGCTGCTGGATTTTACATGCTCAGCGAGAGCAATTCCTCGACGCTCATCGGCTGGGACTTCTGGGCGGCATTCGCCTGTTATCTCTGGCTGGCCGGCCTCGCTGCCGAAGCGCAGCGGGCCGACCCCATTGATGCCGGCCGCCTGCTGCATCTGCCGATTTCTCTGCGGGAGGCGTTCCTCCTCAACTTTGTGGCCTCGTTTTATAACATGGCGAACATCGTGGGCTTCGCCGGAGCGCTCGGACTCGCGGGCGGACAGGCCCTGCACCGGCCGGTGATGCTGTTCATGATTCCGCTGGCGGCGATGTTTCTCCTAACTGTCACCGCATGGGCGCAGGTGCTGCGGGCGTGGTTCCTTAAAGTTTTCAGCAATCCCCGCCGCCGCCGCTGGCTCAGCATCGTCGCCGGCCTCATTCTCGCCCTGGCCGCGCAACTGCCGAACCTCGTCAACGTGCTCCGCATGAACCTCTCGGACCGCTACTCGGAGGCGGTTTTTGAAAATGGCGCGGAGGAGGAGGCCTATGATCCGTTGTGGGCCACGCTGCCGCCGGGGATGACTTTCGATTCAGACAATCTGACCGTCGGAGCGGACTCGGCGCGTCCCCGGCACTACGTCATGCCTGACAAGAGGGAGGTATTTCGCGTGACTTACACTCCGGCCCTCGCACCGTCGCAGTTAGGAGTCGGCGACGTCCTGCGGGATTTCAATCACGAGGTAGGTTTAAGCGCGCCGTCAGACATGTTGTTCTCCAGTTATTGGAAAGTCTCCTATTGGCAGGTCGAAGGCGGCGTCTGGCGTCGCGCTCCCGCCCCGCCGGGCCAGATGACCGGACTCTTCGTGAATGGAGCGGGCAGCTACCCCGGCTGGGATTCGCACGCACGGGCCACAGAAAACCTCGACGGAGTTCCTGTCGACCTCCGCGATTTGCTTCCACCGCGCGACTACACACGGATAGGAGTTAGGCCGAATCCCAAACTGAAATCCGGCGCTCTCACCGCCCACGCGTTCGTTCCCCTGGGGTGGCCGGCATGGATTGCCGTGAACGGTCTCAACGGATGGCTCACGATGCCGCTGATTGCGGGACTGGGGGGATTCGCGCTCATCACGGCCCTGGGAATGCGGCGCGCGTGGAGCATTCACCGTCAGGCGGTGTTGATGACGGAAAATCTCCGGTCGGCGCCGAAATCCGCTGCACCGGCGAAACCGCCGGCTCCTGTCCGGGATACGGTTGGTTCACTGACAAAACCACTGTGGCGCTGCGGACCGGAAGTTTCCTGTCTGGCGAGAACATTTCTGCGTCACTGGGGCCGGTCAGTGGAGGTCCGCTTCCAGATCATCATTGCCTGCGCGCTGGCGGGAGGAGCCGTGGCCGCCGGCATCTTCCTGCGCATCGCCGGAGCCGGGCCGGTGGGGGCTGTTCAAATAATCTGCAGCATGACGGGACTGGTCATGCTCGGATTCATGGGGCTCTTTATCAATCAATTCGGCTATGACCGCGGAGGCTGTCGCGCGCTCATTCTGGCTCCTGCCTCCGCGCGCACTGTGCTCATGGCAAAGAATGCGGCGCTCATGCGGCTCGTGTTATTCACGTCACTGCCGTTTGGCGTTGCCGCCGCGCTGCTTTCCGGCGAATGGCTCGCATGTCTCCTGACGTGGACGCTCGTGACTCCCGCGGCAGTACTTTTCACCCTGGCCCTCGGCAATGGATCGTCGGTGGCCAATCCGGTGCCCGCCCGCCTCGGCCAGCGGGCGCAGGCCCGCCCCGACGGGAACCAGTTGGGCAACGGCTGCCTCCATCTGATCCTCTATATGCTGATCGTGCTCATCCTGCAGGTTCCTCAGTTTGTCGCCGGCTTCACCGGTGCCGCGTGGTCCGGCTATGTCGCGGCATTGGCCGTCCTCGCGCTCGGCTTTTGGATCTGGAAAGCGAATCTGCGCGTCCACTCACGAGCGCTTTCCCACCGCTTTGGCGAGGTCGCCGACTCCGTGGGAAAAGCCACGGACATGTGACGCCGTGGTGAATCCCGCGGGACCCGAACGGCTGTTTGCACACTCCAGTCATTTCGGGCATCGTCCGGCGTATGTCACCAATTTCCCGCACCGCCACCGTCCTGCTGCTCGCCGCAGGGGCATTGCTATTCTATTCTCCCGGGAATGACCCGGCAATTGCAGCACGCAGTATCACGGAGCCGTCCGTGTCGCGCGAATCAGCCAAGAAGGCAGAGCCGCCGTGCCCGAATTGCAAGGCCACGTCGGCAATATCGGATATACTTCCGGTCCGCCGTCAGGACGCATGGCGACAGCCTGTGAGTGAACCGGCATTCGCGGCATTCCGGGACTGGACGGATCGCTGGCTGACGGAGGATGCTTCAGGCCGGAAGACTTTGGAGGTCGAAGGTGTCAGGCTGGCAACGCAGCGGCGGCGGGAGATGGCGGATAAGATCACTTCACAACCGGAGCGCGCATTGGCTCTGACCGTACCTCACGGTGTGCGGAAGCATCTGCCCGGCAGCATTACGGCGCTGCTGGAGGAACCGGTCAATGGCGTCGCGGAATATCAAGTGTTGGCTGCGCGACCGCTGGACGGCGGTGCCGACGCCATCACGCCGGTGGCGCGTGAGGCGGTCATCGGCGGCGAGCGGCACGCAGTGTTCACCTTTGGTGATGCGCTGGACTACGTCAGCAAATCCCGCGTGCCGGTGAACGGCATCAGCCTGCCGGCGGACGCCGCGACGAATCCGCCGCCTTCGTTCAACGGCTCGCCGGCGCGGCTGCTCGCTCTCGACCCGAGCCCGGCACGCGCGCTGGATGACGACGAAACAGAGGAATTCCTCACCGGCTCCGACAAGACACCTTCCTGCCCGACTTCCGGCGATGCCGTGACGAAGACGGAGACGCCGGGCGTTATCGAAATCGGTGGCGACCCTCATGCCTTCTGCGGTCCGGCGCACCTGCGGCAGTGGGCGGCGTCGGCCGTTGCCGGCGCGGGACTGAACTCGCCGGACGGGGCCGTCGCCGCAGCCGGCGGCGAAGTGGCGGCCAGCGGCTACACGGAAGGCAACAAACGCTTTCTCTTCCTGCGCGTCAGATTCAACGATTCATCGGGCGCGGAGTCGGACACGATTTCCCAGGGCACCGCGGAGTCGCTGCTCGCCGGCATGGTCACGCACATGGCGGACATCTCCTATGACCGCCTGAAAATCGCGCCGCTCGGCCCCAACGGATCAGCCATTACCCCGCCGCTGCTGCTCAATGCCACGGCAGCCTCCTACAATGATGCCGGGCTCTCCCGGCTCTATCCTGACGCCCGCAATGCCGCCGCGGCCGCCGGTTACAATTTGAATGACTATCAGTTTTTCGCCGTGTTCACCGGTGGTCGTCCGGCGGCGGGATACGCCGGTCTGGCCTACGTCGGCGGTATCGGCATTCACATCGCGAACGGTTACTTTGGCCGCAGCGTGCTGGTGCATGAACTCGGCCACAACCTCGGCCTGCCGCACGCGCATACCTGGGACACCGGTAACAACAGCATTATCGGCGACGGCTCCAACGTCGAATACGGCAACGGCTATGATCCCATCGGCAGCGGCGGCGACGGCGATCATTATGTCGGCAGCTATAAACGCTACCTCGACTGGATTCCCGGCGCTGACGGCGATGCGGTAACGGCACCCGGCGTTTACCGGCTCTACGCGATGGATAACATCTACGGAAACCAGGGCCTGCGGACGCTGCGCGTCAGCCGCAACGGTTCGCAGGACTACTCCTTCGATTTCCGCGGTGACCGCGGCGAGGCGCAGTTTCAGAACGGGCTCTTCACGCATTTCTGTAACAAGAACGGACTTCAGAGTTACCTCCTCGACTGCACGCCGCGTTTGAATAACATCGCGCAGCCGGTCGGCCGCACGTTCACGGATCCGGCCGCCGGCGTGCATGTCACGGCGCTGAGGAGAACCGCGACCTACCCGGCTGGCATGGATGTCGCGGTGTACTGGAATACGGCGGGCAATCGTGCGCCGCGCGCCACGGTAACATGTCATTCGCCGCAGGCCCCGGCGAACGGCGAGGTCATGTTTACTGTAGAGGCCAGCGACGCTGACGGCGACGAACTGGCTTATAGCTGGGACTTCGGCGACGGCACTTACAGCATGGATAACGCCGCGCAGCAGACGCACGCCTTCACCGCCGACGGCGAGTACGCGGTGCAGTGCACCGTGAGCGACCTCAAGGGCGGCACCTATCGCCGCACGGTGCCGGTGCAAATAGGCGGGCCGGTCGCCGCGCAGTATCACGTCACCGGTCGCGTCACCGATGCGAACAACAAGCCGCTGGCGGGCGTTCGTGTCTATACGGACGACGCGCATTACTGCTGGTCGGACAGTGACGGCGGTTATTTCCTCGGCAGATTGCCCGCGGGAAATGTCACCGTGAAGGCGAAGGAGATGGTCGAGAACAAGCTCGCCTTTTCACGCGTCTTCTCCGACCCGCTCAATCTCACAGCGCACTATGCCGGCGCTGATTTTTCCCTTTCCAGCGCGCCGCCGGAAATCCTCACCAATCTCGTGGCGAAACTCGCGGCGTGGAAATTCAACGACACCGGCACCGACCTCGGAACCGGCTGGCGTGCCTCAGGCTACAGTGATGCCGCGTGGTCGTCCGGGCCCGGAATGCTGGGCTACGGCAATGGCGGCGAGGGCACCGTTATCAACTACGGTGGCGATGCCGCCAACAAGCGGACGACATGCTATTTCCGGAAATCCTTCAACGTGACGGACCGCACGGCCTTTGAAGAGTTGCGCCTCCAGTGCCTGCGCGATGACATGGTGATCGTCTATTTGAACGGCGCCCGCATTTTCGCCGACAACCTGCCGACCAACGTGACTCCCGATACCGTGGTTTATGCCACAAAGGCGAAGGACGCCGTGGAGCCTAACGATTATCTTGTGACCCTCAACATCAGTCCGTCACTGCTGGTAAATGGCACGAACATCCTCGCCGCGGAAGTGCATCAGGTGGAACCCACGAGCAGCGACCTTGCCTTCGACGCGGCGCTGATCGGCGTGGCTCAGACACCGGGCAAAGGTGCGGCGGCCGCTTACCTCACCTCACCGGTGGATGGCGCGGTTTTCGGCACCCCGATCACCAGCCTGACACTCGCCGCCGCCGCCCGCGCCAGCGCCGCGACGGTGACGAAGGTGGAGTTCTTCGCTGACAACACCAAGCTCGGCGAGGACGCGGTCGCGCCGTACGAATTCGTCTGGAACGGCCCCGCCGCCGGCACGCACACACTACACACCGTGACGGCCTTCAGCGCGGGCAGTCCGCTCACCTCCGGCACTGTTAACATCTCCATTGGCCCGCCGCCGGTGGCGCTCATCGCGGAGGGCTCGGCATGGAAATACTACGCCAACAAAACCACCGCGCCGCCGGCCAACTGGAATTCCCCGGCCTATACTGATGACTGGCCGGCAGGCAACACGCAGATCGGTTATGGCGACACCGATGAAGGCACCATCATCGCGGGAGGACCCTATCCGAATGTGTATTTCCGCCGCACATTTCATGTCGCCGATCCGGCCTCCGTGACGCGACTGCTGGCGCGCATGGTCCGCGACGACGCGGCGAACGTTTATCTCAACGGCACGCTCGTGTGGCGCAGCAACATGGCGCTCGTCAGCAGCGTCTGGACGCCGCAGGCAGCAGGCGCGGACACGATCGAGAATGCATGGCACTCGCAGGTCCTCGATGCCTCGCTGCTGCGGCCCGGCAGCAACCTCCTCGCCGTGGAGGTGCAGCAAAGCAGTGCCACCAGCAGCGACCTGAGTTTCGATTTCGCGCTGGAGGCGACTGGACCCGCGGCACGTGCAGCGGGAGTTTTCCTAACCGCGCCGGCGGAGGTTCTCCAGCCTTCCGCCGCGCTGATGGAATCAGAGGCGGTTGTTCCAGCCAGCCGCGAAGTGACAAAGGTGGAGTTTTTCAATGCCGGCACAAAACTAGGGGAGGACACGTCATGGCCATACGAATTCACCTGGGCGAATGCACCCGCCGGACTCAATACGGTGACAGCGCACCTCACTGACAGCGCGGGCGGAACCTACGACAGCGCTGTGCGCACCGTCCGTGTCTCACAGCCCGCACAGAGCACGGCACTGGTATCTTTTGGCGAGCCGTGGAAATTTATTGATACCGGAATCGATCCCGGCCCTAACTGGGTGGGGCGCACGAGTTACGACGACACCGCATGGTCGTCCGGCAACGGCCGGCTCGGTTATGGCGGCGACGGCGAAATCACGGCGCTCAATTCCGGCGCGACCGCCGCGCGGCCGGTGACGGTCTGGTTCCGGAAGAAGTTTACCATCGCCGATCCCGCGGCCTTCTCCGCGCTGAGATTGCGCATTCTCCGTGACGACGGAATCTCTGTGCAACTCAACCGCACGGAACTCGTGCGCGACAACCTGCCGGAAGGCACACTGTCGTTCGCAACCCTCGCGGCGGCCAGCATTGGCGGAACGGCGGAGCAGACGCCGGTGGAGTTCATCGTCCCAACGACGGCGCTCCGTGCCGGCGAAAACCAGCTCGCCGTCGAAGTGCATCAGTCGGCGGCGACGAGCAGTGATCTCGGATTCGACATGGCGCTCTACGGCCTGACATCTCCGGCCGCCACGGCACCGTCGGTGTGGCTGACGAGTCCCGCCGCCGGTGAGCGGCTCCATCCCGCCCGCGGCATCCCGCTGAGCGTGGCCTTCAGCGGCGCGCCCGCGGTGCAGCGCGTGGAGTATTTCGCCGGTGCCGCGAAGATCGGGGAGACCACCGCTTCGCCGTGGACCTTCACATGGACGGTGCCGCTCAATGGTAATTACACGCTGAAATCGCGCGCCCATTTGAACGCCGGCAGTTTCCTCGACGCGCCGGCCATTCCCGTCACCATCACTGCTCCGGACCAAACCCTCACACTTGTCGGCCAGGGCTCGGACTGGAGGTATCTCGACACCGGCATCGCACCGGCAGCCAACTGGCAGAGCGCTGCCTTCAACGACGCGGCGTGGTTGTCGGGCCCGGCCCGGCTCGGCTTTGGAGGCGACGGCGAGGCCACTGCGATGACGTCCGGCCACCTCGTCTATTGGGCGCGCAAACAGTTTACGGTCCCCGCCGGCACCGCTCCCGTCAGCGCCGTGATGCGCGTGCAGCGCGACGACGGTCTGGCCATTTATCTTGACGGCAGCCGCATCACAAAGATCAACATCACCGACGACCCCGTGCGCAACGACTCCACCGCCGGGACCGGCATCACGGGCGCCGCTGAGACCGAATGGCTCGACGTGATCGTCCCGCTCGCCATGATGACACCGGGCACCCACCAGCTCGCCGTCAGCATCCACCAGCAAGTGGTCACGAGCAGCGACACGGCCTTCGATATGTTCTTTTCCGCCGTGGTGCGCCCTGCCGCCGGCTTGTTTAATACCGCACCATCTGCCGCGCCGCCGGTCGCTCTCACTCTGCGCCCCGGCTCCCCCATCCTTGATTTCAGACTCACCGACCAGCCCGGGCGGGTTTATGTTGTCGAAGAATCCGCCACCCTGCAATCCTGGTCGCCGGTGAGCACCCACATCCTGACAAGCCCAACCCTCACGGTGCCGGTCATTCCCGGCCCCGGCCTGCATTCCTACTACCGGGCCCGATGGAGCGCGGTTCCTTGAGGCCGGTCATTGCGGCGGCGGACAAAGCGGGTTAGACTGCCTCTTGTCCGGTCCCACCCACCCACTGCACATGTCCGCACGAATCCTTTCCGGTGCTGCCCTCGGCCTTTTCCTTGCCGCGGCCGTGCCGGGCGTGGCGCAGGACAACGCCGCGGCCTCCCCCGTGCCCGCGGCGGCGCTGCCGGAATCGCCGGCCGAACTGTTCGCTGCTCTGGCAAAAGACATCCGGCCCCAGTGGCGGGCACTCTTCCGCCAGACGATTCCCCGTGCTGCCGGAGGTCGGTCGAGGACCGCGCTCGCCCTTGGCGCCGTTTGCGCCGACTGCTATCTCGCCGCTGAGGCCCGCGACGCCCAACAAATCCGCAATCTCCTCACCGACATGGCGTCTCTCGAAATGACGCTCGGCATCGCCCGCCAGATGAGCAGCCTCCGGCAAAAGCCCACCGACCTCGCCGACGCCGGCGACTGGCCCGGAGTGCGGAGGGAAATCGCCGCACTCATGACTCACCACACCAGGTTCCTCAGCGACCAAAAGGACGAGGCCCTTGCGGACCTGGAGCGCACCGGATGCTGGCTCCGGGCGTTTCATATCAGTGCGCGATTCGCCTCCCGGCAGCCGCAGCCCCCCGCGCAGCCCTGCATCTGGTCCCCGGCGCTTCTCGCCGACCTGCACAGCCGCACGATCAAACTGGCTGCCGGCAGGGAATCTCTCACCGTGGCCACTCTCACCGGCGGACTTCAGTCCCTGACAAAAATCTGGCCGGGCGAAACCGCACCCGCCGATGCCGCCACGCGTCTCGCCGCCACTCTCAAACTGCTCGATTCCCTCATGGCGGAACTCATTGACGATACCCCCGCCGCGTCCCCCAACACGCAGCCCTGACCCTTTCTCATGGAAACCGAAACCGATCACCAAAGCCCCTACGTCAAGCAATTCTCCGTCTTCCTCATCAACCGCGCCGGTGCCCTGCTCAGCGTGGTCAAGCTCCTCGAAGACGCCAGCGTCCATGTCCTCGGGCTCAGCCTCCAGGACAGCGTGGACGTCACCGTAGCCCGCCTCATCGTCAGCGATCCCGAGACCGTCGAGACCATTTTTATCGAGAAAGGCATCCCCTACGGCGTCAGTGAAGTCCTCGTCGTCCAGTTGAAACAGGGTGCGCCGGGCCTCAGCAAATGCCTCACCGCCTTCCTTCAGGCCGAGACGAATATCCACTTCGCCTATCCCCTCCTCATCCAGCCCGACGGCTTCGCCGCCGTCGCCCTCCACCTCGAAGACATCGAATTCGGCGCCTCCGTCATGGAAGGCAAAGGCTTCCACATCCTCAAGCAGCACGACATCAGCAGGTAGGCACCTGCCGGAGCGGCTTCCACGCCATCCCGGCCCCACGGAACCTTCGTGCTTCGTAAACTTGCCGCAGCGCTGACCTGCTGTCAAAATCGCCCGTTCCCTGTCCTTGAAACTTCGCCATCGCGGTTTCTCCTCGTCAGTGGCACTGCATCCCAGTCGCCGGACCTGTTCTCACTTTGCCTGTCGCCACCCCGGTTTTCCGAAGTGGCGACCCCTACGGGAATCGAACCCGTATTACATCCGTGAAAGGGACGTGTCCTAACCGTTAGACGAAAGGGTCCTGTGCCTGAACGAGCGGGCGCGGATTTCGCTCACTCCCTCCGGGGGTGCAAGTGAATTTTTCAGGGGTGCGCCGGACGGGGTTCCTGACCGCGTTGGAAATGGCGGAGAGAAAAAGTTGCCTGGTTTCCTGCAAATGCCTATGCTGCGCTCCTCTATGAAAACCGCAGCCCTCATTCTCGCCCTCCTCTCCTTCATTCCCGCTCATTCCAACGTGCGGGCCGAATCTCTTTCCGAAATGGCCGCGTCCGCTGGTGTGGACTGGATTATCGGCAAGTGGGCGACCGAAGACGGTAATGTCTCGATCGCCTATACGTGGAAGCTTGATAAGAATGCCATCGGCGTCACCTTCAAAATGGGTGACCGTGAATCCGAGGGCCTGATCATGCACAAGCCGGGCACGAAGGACGTGCTCTATGGCGCCGCCGACAACAAGGGCGGTATGACGACCGGAAAATGGATCGAATACAATGAGCATCCGACGCTCATATCCACGCTGATTCAGGCTGACGGCACGGAGCGCAAGATGGCCACCGAGCACGTCAAGACTGATGACGACACGATGACGGTGAAGCTTTACGCCGTGGGCGATGACGGGAAGCCGGACGCTTCCCAGTCCCGTGACGTCGTTTTCAAGCGGCAGAAGTGAGCGCGCCGGGCGTCACACTTCCTCAAGTGCCGCCTTCGCATCACCGAAGGTGCCGGGACGGAGGCCGCACTTGTCCATCATGGAAAGGAAGAGGCGGCACATCTGGCGCTCGGGCTTGTCCTTGTAGTCGAGAACACGACCGCCTTTGATGCGCCCGCCGGCACCGCCAAGGAGGACTACCGGGAGCTGTGAATTATCATGGCTGCCCGTGAGCATGGATGAGCAATAGAGCAGCATCGTGTTGTCGAGCGCCGTGCGTTCGCCCTCTTGAATGGCATCAAGTTTCCGCGCGATATAGGCGAGCTGTTCGATGAAGAACTGATTCACCTTGAGCCAGTCGGCGGTGTCGCTGTGGGAAAGGAGATGGTGGATCATGTAGTCCACTCCGAGGTTGGGGAAACGCAGGGAGCTGTGATCGTTGTTGAGCTTGAGTGTGGTGATGCGCGTGGTGTCCGTCTGAAAGCCGAGGACCATGATATCGCACATGAGACGCATGTGTTCGGCGATGTCCTGAGGAATGCCGTCGGCAGGGCGGGGGATGTTTGGTTTTGTCAGGGTGGGACGCCAGCCCTGGAGTTCGCCCTTCTTGCCGGCGTTCTCAATGCGCTGCTCCACGTCGCGCACGGAGTCGAGATACTCGTCGAGCTTGCGCTGATCGTTCGTGCTCAAGTCGCGGCGCAGATCGTGAGCGTCGCCAAGCACAGCATCAAGCACGCTTTTGTCACCCTTGCTGACTTCGTCTTTGAAAAGGCGGTCGAAAGCGAGTGCGGGATAGACTTCCAGCGGTGTGGGGGTGGTCGGCGAACTCCACGAGATGTGCGAGCTGTAGAGCATCGAGTAGTTTTTATGCACTGATGGATTTGATTTCTCGCAGCCGAGCACGAGGCTGGGTACCTTCGTCGAGCGGCCGTATTGTTGGGCGAGCAACTGATCCACGCTGGTGCCGGATTTGATCTCCCCGCCGGATGCAAGCGGTGCGCCGCTGAGCAGGTTTCCGGTCTGTGAACTGTGGATATTCCCCTTTTGCGCCTCCGCATTGTAGAGTCCGCGGATGAAGAGCATCTTTTCGCGCAGATCGGTGAGGGGCGCGAGCACCTTGCCGAGTTCCATATTTTTGCCCTCGCCCTTCGCCCACCATTCCTGGCTGTGAAATCCATTCCCGGAAAACAGCACGCCAAGCCTTACGGGCGCGTCGCTGGCGGGTTTCGCGAGTGCCGGCACATCGCCCCAGACATTGCGCGACTCCATCCACGGCAGCGCCATGGTGACTCCGGCTCCTCTGAGAAATGTGCGGCGGGAAAAGCGGTGGGTCGTCATAGGGCGTGAGACAGTATGTATGCTCCAACGCGGGAAGACAGCCGGGCATTTCGGAAATCTTGGGATCCGGTTCGTAAAGCAGTAGTTGTCGAAGCGGGGGTTCCTGTCAGCATGACGGTCCTTTCCCGGTGCTGCTCATTCTGGAGACATTGCGCGGCGGCTTGCTGGTGCGGCAGGAGGCGCTGGCGGGCGATCCCCTTGTGCTCCAGCCGGCGGTGGGCCGCGAGGACGTGGAGGTCGAGGCGCGCATTCGTGAACTCGGGGGTATGGTGCGGCGAAAGCTGCCGGCCACGGGCGCGTGGCTGGTGAGTTTTGCGAACGCGGGGCTCGAAATCCGTAATATCCGGATCAAGCGGGATTGCCCAAAGCCCGACCTTCCAGACTCCCGTGCGGACGCGTTCATCGGGAACAAGGGCGGTGCCTAGGGTCCCCATGCTTCTCAGGCCCTCATTTTCTTCGATAGATTTTTCTGGCGGAGTAGCAGGTTGAGTTTATAATCACCATAAATATTAGCTTGAGTAAATTTCCTGCCCTCTTTGATGAGTGTCCTGAACGCGCCCCCCATGATAAAATTCCAGTGCCTGCACTGCCAGCAACCGCTGACAGTGCCCCTTGAGGCCTGCGGGAAAGAGTCTCCGTGCCCCGACTGCGGGAAATCGGTAATGTCCCCGGAAATCCTTGGGACCCTCAGTGCGGCCGGGCCGGAACCCGCGCTCCTTCCCGGCCAGCGTGTTTTGCGGGTGCGACGGGTAGCGATGGGAAACCGATCCGCCTCCGGTGGCGGCGGTTCCAGCCGGCAGGAAATCCGCCTTCCCAAACCCGGAGAGCCCCAATCCCAGGCCGCGGGGAAAGGGCAATTTCTTTCGAAGGGAACTACTTCGGCTGCTCCGGTTCTCGCGCGCGAGGACGATTCAGTGGAATCAGCCGGTCGAAAACCAGCCGGCCCGGTGACTGCTAAACCGGCTCCTGCCCCGCCGAAAAATCAACAGACGGAAAAGGCGGGGATCGCATCTTCTCCACCTGCCGGCCCCGCCGACGTGCCCCCACTCCCGGCCCGCGCCCTGGAGGCAGTTCCACCGCCGCCGGTTCCTGTCGCCCCGGCACTGCCGCCTCTTCCGCCCGCTCCGGCGGCTCCGGCTGCCGTCACTCAGCCGACCCCTTCCGGGAATACCCCACCCTCACCCCCTCTGCCTCCGCCACTCCCCACCGCGGAACGCGTTGCCATGGCACCGTTTTCCGGTTCCCCGATCCCTCTAACCCGCCGCGGTGCGCATCGCCAGCCCCGCGTCCGGGCCCCGGAACGGCATCAGTGGCACACCATGCTCAAGGCCGCTGCGGCCATCATCACTCTCGGCCTCATCGTTTTTCTCAAACTCGACCGCCTCGCTGAGAAGTGGTTCTCCAGCGAAAAGGCGGGAGACGTTCCCGCGATCGCGCAGGCCCTCGTCCCCGCCGGGCCGGTGAAGGTTATTGATTCGCTCTCCCTCCGCGGGAATTTTGCCTTCACGCCATTGGAGCAATGTGACTTTCCCGATCTCAATTTCAGGTTTCGCATGCCCGAAGGCACATGGAATTTTCGCCCGGACCCATGGTCGCGCGAGGGCAGCGTCTTCAGCCTAACCAAGATTCCAGGAGCCGCCGCGCGGCAGGAAATCGGTGAGGCGGATTTCACCCTGCGGGTGCTGCCCCTCGGCGGTGAAATCGCGCCGGATCAAAATCACGCTGCCGCCGCTGTGCAGGCCTCTCTCAAGGCACTCGGCGGCAGTTGCAAAATCACGGGGCGTGAAGATGTCAGGGTGGGGACGCTGCTGTACAGCCGCATTGAAGTCGAGGACCTCGCGCTCAATCATCAAAGTGTGAACGCCGAGGTCTGGCTCTACGCGCTTAACGGCATGATCTATGAAATGATCACCACCATGCCCGACCGGACACCGCCATACTATCTATCAATGGCGGCGCGGCGACTCGCGGAGGGATTCAGTATCGTGGATCCTTCGCGCATTCTGCGCAGTGCCGACGTCCTGGCGATGCTCGAAACCGCCGGTGCTCTGCCGGTGCCGGCATCCGCCGTGACTTTCGGCAATGTTTCCATCACCCTCAAGCCTGACACCTGGACCACTTGGCCCGGTTCCGGAAATACGCTCCCCGGGAGCACTCTTGCTTTCGCCAGCCGCGGCGGACTGCGCATGGCCGCCGCGTTTTCCCCTAACGAAGGACTCCCCGGTGATCCCGCCCGGATCACCGCGCTCATCGGCACGATTTGGCCTGCGCTGCGTGAGTTCACCTGGAGCGGACCCGAACTCCGTCCACACGAAGGGCAGCCGGCCTCCGTGATCCGCGGAACCGGGGCCCTCAACAGCCGCAATGGAGCCGCCGAAGTCCGCGCGGTGCGCTGCGGGCAATCGCTCATGGTGCTCTTCGCATTCGGCCCCGGGGACACGAAACCCGAATTGCTTTCGTCACATCTCGACATGTTCCGCGTGGATCCCGGCGCCAGCCGCGACCCTGACTTCGGCATTATCGAAGGGCGTGAATTTCACCGCAGCGCGCTCGCCGGGGGCGCCGGAGACGCCACTGTGAATGGCCGCCATGAGGAGGCCAGCGCCGCCCATCTGGTGCTCTTCGAATGGGACCGGCAGCCGGAAGATCTTTGCAATGCCGCCCGCAGTCTATCCGCGGCGGGCAAGAAGGAGGACGCCCTGCGGCTCATCGCCGACAACGAGGGGCGTCACGCCGGGAAGCCGGAATGGGAAGCACGCAAAATGCTCCTGCTCGCCGCCATCGGTCAGCCGGGGGAATCGCGCCGCGTCGCCGGCAGTCTGCTCCAGAGCGGCGGCCTCGCTGCCAGCGTCGCTGCCGTCTATATCGAAACTCTGATCGAGGCCCGCGCGTTTCCCGAGGCGCAGTCGTTCGTCAAACTGCTCACGGAGATAGACCAGTCACCCGTGTGGCATCTCTACAACGCCCTGCTCATGGCGGAGGCCGGTGAGCGCAGCAAGGCCGCGGCGCTCGTCCGCGCGGTGCGCACGTCCACGCCGAACGACATCGAACTGGGCGTCGAATGCGTTAGCGTCCTGATGCGCTGCCGCCTCTTCCCCGAAGCCCTTGAACTCTCCCGCTTCCTTGCCGTGAAAAATCCACAGCGCGAGCAGCTCCAGATGCTCGCCGCCGCGTGCCACACGGCGCTTGGTCACACTGCCGAAGCGAGAGAGGCCTATCAGAAAATTCTTGAAGCCAATCCCGCCAGCGTCACTGCCAAAGACGCGCTCACCGCGCTCGCTGCCAGCAGCGGTCAGGAAGGCTCGGACGAAATCGTGACCGTCAGCATCCCGCCGGTCCCGCTGCCCGCCGGTCTCGCCGCCAAATTGCCGAATCCCGCGACACTGCTCACGGACGCCGGCGGACAGTCTGTCGTGCATCTCTTCCGTGTCACCGGCACGCAGCTCCATACCACCCAGCCGCTCCGCCAGACTACCCGCGGCGCCATTCGCATCCTCGACGAGGAAGGCATGTCTCTCTTCAACACCATGCGGTTCCCTGTCGTGCCCGTCGCGCAGCGCCTCTGCATTCACTATCTCCGCGTCCTCGATGCCACCGGCCGCGTCACTTCCGAAGCCAAACTCCAGGACCACTACAGCCTTGATGGTGCCGCCTCCGGAATGGCCACCAGCGGCAAAGTCATCCACGTTCCCATCCCCGGCCTGTCGCCCGGATGCACCATTGACTACGCATGGACCATAGAGAACGCCGGCGGCAGTGGAGCCATCGAATACACCCGCCACCTCTTCGCCCTGACAGAACCCTGCCGTCTCGACTCATGGTTCATCACCGGTGACACCGCGGCGCTCAAGTTCGCCACCACCCGCAACATTCAGCCGGAGCGAGACGGCGATTCCCTCGTGTGGCTCGAATTCAAACCCGCCGTGCTCAGCACCAGTCTTCTTTTGTCAGGTGGAGCCGGAGCCCTGCCCGTCCTCTACGCCGGCACACCGAGCACCAGTTGGGAAAAACTCGGACGCGACTACCTCGACCAGATCCGCGACCGCCTTGCGACGAATGCCGCCGTCACCGCCGCCGCCCACGATGCCATCGCCGGACTCCGCACCCGCGAAGAGCGCATCGCCGCCCTCGCCGCTCTCGTGCGTGACAGCATCAGCTACACCGCCATCGAGTTTGGCGCGCGCGCCGTCATCCCCAATCCCGCCGCCGCCACCCTCACCAACCGCTACGGCGACTGCAAAGATCAGTCGGTGCTTCTCCACCAGCTCCTCACCGCCGCCGCCATTCCCTCCAACCTCTGCGTCATCAACAGCCGCGGCGACATCCACAGAGACTTCCCGTGCCTCTCCCAGTTCGATCACATGATCGTCGCCCTGCCTGGTCCGGACGGAAAGACCTGCGACTTCGTGGACCCCACCAACAAATACGTCACCCCTCTTCCCGGTTCTGCGCCTTCCGGCCTGGAATCACGCACCGCGCTCATCCTCGACCGCATCACGCCCCGCCTCGTCATCACTCCTGCGCACACGGCGCCGAGCGAAATCCTCGCCAGGCGCGACATCGTTGTCCGCGGCGAAACCGACGCCGTCTTCAATGACAGCATCACCTTCACCGGCACCCGCGCCTCCCGTCTTCGCGCCATGCTCGGGCCGCTTCCGCCGCTCGACCGCATCGCCATGATGCGTTCACTCATCGGGTTCGATCGCCTCAGCCATCACGTCAACGACATCCGCATTCAGAACATCAAGGAACTCCAGTCCCCGCTCCGTCTCTCCATTCAGTGGGAAGCCCGGCGCGCCGTCCGCAAGGAACAGGGCCAACTCCGCCTCACACTTCCCACCGCCATCGAAAGCCACCTCCTCACCTCCGGTGCCGGCGACGATGAAAGCGACGACGCCCAGCCGCTCCAGCTCACCTCCGCCGTCAGCATCCGCAGCGAGACCTCCCTCCACATGCCCCCCGGACACACCCTCGCACCACACTCCGGTGCCAGTGCCCATACTTCCTTCGGCAAGTGGTCGCTCGCCGTCTCTCCGCCCGATGCGAAACGCACCGCCCGGATCACATGGGAATGCAGCCTTCCGCCCGCAAGCCTAACACCCGATCAGCGTCGCCCCTTCATTGATTTCACTCACGACTCCCTGCGTCAGCTTGAGGGCGGATGGGACTTCAATGCCGAGACCGTTGCGGGAAATTAGGGCGCCCCGCGTCAGCTTCGTTCCTCCGCGTCAGCCGGCAGAGCCCCTTTCAGTGCCGCCCCGCGCCTCCGCCTCCGCCGCTTCATCAACTGCACGATCGCCTTCCAGCGCCGTTTGAAATGTCCGCCCCGCCAGCGGTGCGTCAGCCGCGCCACCCGCGCCCTCGCCGCATTCTTCCAGCGCACCACCGTCTGCCATGCCGGCATCGCCTTGATAGCGGAATAAA
>JANNVM010000274.1:0-15162 GCA_031414455.1 Verrucomicrobiota bacterium | reverse complement strand
CGCAGACGGGACGGTGGTGCTGTCCGCGGCGCAGGGCCGGAGCCGTTATGGGAATCAGGTGGTCTGCCGGCATGAATGGACCGGCGGGCCGGTCTTCAGCCGCTACGCGCATCTCAGTTCAGTAAGCGTGACCGCCGGCAGCGCCGTGAGGTCGGGGCAGGTGCTGGGAGTGATAGGCCATACCGGAGGCGCGTTGACGATAGAGCGCGCGCATCTGCATCTGGAGATCAATCTTATGCTGAACGAAACGTTTGATCGCTCGCGGCTGTCTCCGGCGACGGTGCTGGACGGTGAGGCGAAATATCATCAGGCCAATCTTGCGGGTGTGGATGCCGCGGCGCTGTATGTAGCGTTGCGCGAAAAGCCGGAGCTGACATTTCCGGAGTTCATCAGGGCACATGAGCCCTATTTTACCGTCATCGCGCCGGCGGATCAGCCGGTGGATTTGCTGAAACGGCATCCGTGGCTCAGCGGGGGAAAAGTCGAGGCGCGTGGATGGAAGGTGAGCTTTACCGAATGGGGACTGCCGGTGCGGTTCGAAGCGCTCGATGAAGCGCCGGAGGAACCGCGGGTGGTGTGGGTTCGTCCGTTCGAGGGGAAACACACCTGGAAAACGGGCGGGCTGTTGACCGGCACCGGCGACACCGCGACTCTCAACGCGGGCGGAAGGGGATTGATGCAGATCCTCCTCGGCCCGCAGCGTTAGGATGCACGATTAGGGCTGGCTCATCCGCAGGCCGGCGAAACAGCGCGCAATGGCACCGGTTGCGATGCTGACGCGGATGAGGTGAAACGCTCCGGCGGTCTCCACGATTTCCTGAGTGACCAGGTCGGAGCGGGAAAGCGAAAGATCCGGACCCCAGACGGGCAGGCCGGTAACCCCGGGGGACAATCGCGCGCGCCAGTAGTGGAAAACGAATTCGCCGCCGGCGTCCGAATTGCGGAAAGGAGAGTCATCGAAGAGCCGGGGGTGCAGCCCGAGGAAATACTCTGCGCCGTTGGTCAGGCCGTCGGCGTCGCGGTCCACATTGAGGCCGGCGATGGCATCATTGCCGGCATCCGCGCCGAAGTAGTGCTGACGCCATGTTGTCAGGCTGAGGGCGGCGACATTGAAAATTCCGCTGCCGGTTTCGGCGCCGCAGGGCCGGGTGGCGGTCACGGTCAGCGGCCCGGCGATGGCGGGAACGGTTTGATAGCCGGTGAGCACGCCGTTGACGAAACCGGCCGTGAGACCGGCCCCTTCAAAGAGGTTTCCGGCGGCTCCTGCGGTCACGAAGACATTCCCGTTATAGCTGGTGAGCACATCCCCGGCGGAGGTGCGCGCCGTGATGTTTAGGAGCAGGGGAGCGCCCTGGAGCGCGGGGTTGACGGCTTCGACAGTGAAGTGTGTCAGGCCGGGGAACGTCACAAAGAAGGCGGAGTCTGCGAGCTTCGCCACCGACCATGTGCCGGTGTAAACGACGGATGCCGGGCTGGTATTCAGGGGTGCCGCGGGAGCGAGCATCTCCAGCGTGAACTGCGGCGTGCCCGTGAGTGCTGCGTTCGTGGTGCCGGGGGCATTCAGCAGCCGTGAGAGATCGAACAGCGCCACGTCCCCTGCCCCGCCGTCGCCCACTACGGACAGCAAAGGCCACGGAGCACCGGCCATGGAAAGTTGCATGACCATCCCGCGGCTGCCGGCGACGCAATCGCCGCTGACCCGCAACTGACGGGATTCGATAACGAATGCCGTTTCGCCTGGTGTGGTCACGGGAATCAGCGCGGCGGGCGCGGCCTCGTTGGCAACACCGTTGCTGTCGAACGAGCGCGGACGAAGATAATAAGTGGAACCCGGCTGCGCACCGGTGATCGCGGCATAGACGATCCCTTTGGCTTTCATTCCACTTTGCAGTTCCCGGCGGGCGGCGCGCTGGGCAAACGTTTGCGCCACCGTTGGTTCGTCCGTTTCCAGCGGGTAAAACTCAACGCCGAGCTGGCCGTTGAGCGGGACGGTGCCGGCCGGATCCGAGAAGATATCGAGACGGGGCACGGTCGTGTCATTCACCTGCCAGTAGAGGTTGAAACGGCCGGCATCCACATTGCCGGCGGTGACGCGCGAAATTGTCACCGGGCCGGCGGCGGCATTGTGCATCACCACGAGGGAAGCCAGCAGGAGCAGTCCTGACTTTGCGGCGCGGGAGAAGGAAGTTGACAGGGAGCGGCTCATTTTTGCGGCAACGGCTGAGGTTTGAGTGCGGGATCGAGCGTCACGGGAGCCGCGGCACCCTGACGGGAGAGGCCGGGCTTGCCTTTGCGGCGGATGATTTCCTCGCCGCCGGCGAGCACCACCACCCGTTTGTAACCCGATTGCTGAATCCGGTGCGCGGTTTCCATGGCGGACGCATTGTCATTGTCGATGACGACGAAGAGCGAAGGAGCCCTGGTGAAGCCTTTTTCTTTGTCCCGCAGGCGGGAAAGCTGAGTGAAAGCATCGGAGGTCACTGTGGCGGCCGGCACACTTTCCTGACGAAACGCGGCGAGATTGATTTTTTCCTGAATCTCTCCGGCGGGCGCGGCCGCAGTGGAGGAAGCCCCGGTGGACGCAGCCGCGGCGGCCGGATCCTTGCGGACATCAATGATGATGACACTCTGGCCTTTCGTGGCTTCCAAATCCGCGTAGGTGATGGTGCGCGGCGTTTCCTTCCTGACACCCGGGACCGCGGCGGTGACATTGGTGAATGTTTGCCAGCCGGCGTAACCGCCCTCCAGAGCCTCAGCCTGAATCCCTGGTTTGGTGTTGAGTGCGGCCACGCACTCCGGGGCGTAAGTGGAACCGAGCCCGTCGCAGTAGGCGACAACCCGGCCGAGCGGGGGCAGTTTCTTTTCTGCGACGAGCCGGTACGGAATGTTGATGGCCCCGGGGATGTGTCCCCGCTGGTAGGCATCAGTGGACCTCAGATCAATAATCGTCAGGGGATCGCCGGATTTCTGCAGGGCCTCCAATTGCAGGGGCGTGCCCGCGATGGCACCGGCCGCGCTCAGGACAAGGATGAAAGGAAGGAAGGATTTCATGGTATCAGAATTGAAAAATTGTCAGAGCGGTCAGGGTTGCCAGTTGGAGACGGCGTTTTTCATGTCCACCAGCAGAGCGGTGACGCGGGGGATGGCAAAATTGGCGCCCGCGCGGACGCCGTCCTTCAGTTCCACCGTGCGCCAAACACCCGCGAGAGGGTCGAGCATCCTGACAGCGCCGACATTGGCATCACCGACTTCATTGAGGAAATCGTAGGCGGTATAACCAACGGGGAAGGCGCTGTAGCTGAGCACGTTCTTGCCGGAGGCGAGATTGACCGGCGCGGTGGAAGCGGTTCCCAGTTCGAGCAGGCGGGCCTGATCGAACTTGATCCACAGGAAGTCGCCTGCGGTGAGCGGGAAGTCAGTGCCGGCGGGAGCACCGCCGGTCCATGAGGCCGTTTGCGTTACCGGCGGCACCGCGATGGTCTGATATCGGGTGACGGAAACCACGTTGGCCGCACTGTGCCATGCGCTCAGCAAGTCGAACGCGCTGTCGTAGCGGCTGACAAGGTCACTGGTCAGGACGACGGTGTTGTGATTGCGCATCACGGGCTGCAGGCTCGGGAGGAATGAAGCCACCACGCGCTGCGCCCCGGCAGGGCCTTCCCCCCATACTGCATAGCCATTACCCAGCGCACCGGACGAGTGAGCGCCTTCGGACTGGGTCACGGGGACACTTTCGCGGCTGTCGAGGTCCATCAGGCGCAGGTTCTCCGTGCTGGCGCCGAGCGAGTCCTCCAGATACGTCAGCCATGTGCCGAAGATCACGGGATTGACCTCGTTGAACGGCGTATTGGTCAGGCGTTCCTCAACGCCCTTACGCAGATCAAACCGGTAGAGGTCGAGCTGGGTGTTCCGGTTGTCCTGCCAGACGATGGTATGGCCGAAGATGACCGGGTTGTACTGGCCGGCCGGCTGCATGGTGATGCGGCGGCGTTCCCCGGATTCGAGGTCGGCGAAATACACTTCGCCTGGTCCCACGTCCCGCCAGTCCTGCCAAACCACCCGGCCGGCATGAATTGCGGGAGTGAACTGATTCTGCGTCGTGGCATCAACGCGAATGACCGTGTTGTTCTCAAGGTTTTTCGCTTCGATCTGCCACGGGGCGGTTTCGCTGGAGGCGGGTTTGAATTGATAGACCGCCCACGGCCAGTCAATGGCGGCACTGATTTCGTGACGGCTGGAACTGTTGGTGACTTTCACCGGCGTGATCACGGCGGCGGTGAGGTCCGCATAGACAATATCGAAGACGCCGTTCGGCTGGCGCGCCTGCCAGACGGCATAGCGGCCGTCGGTGCGCGGTTTCTCCTGAGTGAAAACCGAGTTCGTCACCTGCACGGGGAGCGGGCCGGAAGTCAGATTGCGGGCGCGAATGGCGGCGACGCCGTCCACCTGCTCCTGCCAGACCGCCCAGTCGCCGCGGGCGTGTGGCGACGACCCGCCGCCGGCCGCGAGTTCGGTTTCTCCCGAGGAGAGTTTTTCGATGAACACCATTTCCGAGCGGAAGGACTCGCGGCCGAGGGCATCGGTGAGCTTGAGCCGGACAGTGTAAACGCCGGGCAACTGCGGCACTCCCGCGGCATTTTTTCCATCCCAAATGTTAGTCAGAGTCTGTCCGGCGGTATTGGGATAGTTCTGTGTCTTCACGAGTGTCAGGTTGCTCAAATCCGCTCCGTAGGCGGGATCGTAGCGCCAGCGGATGACAGCGGCGGCATTGGTGGCCTGCCAGACGCCGCCGTATTTCCCGATGATCGCGAGATGGTGATCGCCGGGATCGAGGGCGGAAAGTGTCAACGGTGTGGCGATGGGGGCCTCCGCCTGGAAAAACGTGTCGTCGAGATTCCAGCGGTAATGGGTGAGACCCGCGGGGCCGCTGAGGTTCAGCGTCACGCTGGAGTCCGCCGGCGACGGCGTGGGAGGAAGTCCGGTGACGGTGAGCGCCGGGGCAGCGGGGTTGACGCTCCATGTGACGGTGGTGGCCTTTTCCTCCGGCAGATACTCGCCGTGAGTGGAACGGCCGAGGACACTGACCGTGACCGCACCGCTGAGGCCGTTGAGGGAAATGGGGGTCGCGACCGGAAATTCCGGGGTCCATGAGCCAAGGTTGATCCGGTAGCGGTAAAAGTCCACATACTGGCCGCTAACCGTGAGGGTTGCGGCATTGGCCGGGGTTGGCGACGGCGGCACGCCGGAAAGGCGCGGCCACGCAACGACACCGCGGAAGATATCGACTACGCCGTCCACGGTGACCGCGCTCGGGCTGACAGTGAACTCCACTTCCGAGTTGTCCGGGCGCACCGAGATGACGTTGGTGGAACCTGGCAGAAAGAGATTGCCCACATTGACACCGGAGCCGGCGATGCCGGGGCCCTGGCTGCCGATGATGCTGACCTGGGCGGTCTTGTTAGCCTCGGCGTTGCCGCCGCTGTCGGTGGCCCGATAAGTGACAGTATAAGTGCCGGGCACGGTGATGGTGAACGGCAGCGCGGGAGTGAAGGAACCGGCATTGATCCTGTATTCAATGCTGACAGGATTTTCATCCTCGGAGGTGAAGTAAATCTGCGTGTCCCGGGTAATATAATGCACACCGGCCGCCTCGGAGTGCTCTCCGGAAAAGCGAATGCGCGTGAGCGGCGGAATCAGGTCCACCGCACCCAGGGTGTAGGTCACCGCGTAGGAATAAGGTGCGTTGCTGGCAACTTTGTCGAACAGGTTCAGCCAGTCGAGACGGTTGTTGCCGATCTCCGTGTACTTCGTGTTCGTCCAGTAATTGTTCGGATTGAGAACCTTGCCGTCACTGCGTTGAACACGCGAGATGCGGAGCCGGTTTTGGCCCGGGTCGGGAACGCGGATGTAAATCCAGTTTTCGAAACTGGAGACAATATCCACATGAAAGTCATTGGCGGCGAGCGTGCCGCCGGTCGTGGCGAGCGTCTGGTAGTTCACCGGCAAAATGTTCCCCTGATCGGTTTCGTAGAGTGCATCAGGGATTTCCCCCGCATCGCGATCCACGTCGGCAAGGAAATCCCTGACGGGATCACGGCCGGGGTCATCGTTGATGGCCTCGCGGGCGATGAAGTGAGCGTCGAGACTGGTGATGAGGGACGTGGCGTTGCCGCCCAGTTCCGGGGCGTGGGTGTAGGAGGCCTTGAATTCGATGAACGTGCCGCTCAGGGACGTAATCATGTCCCACGCGCCTTTTCCGGTGCGGCCGGGAGGCAGATTGCCAAAGTTCACCAGGAGGTTCGACTCGTTCAGCGGTGAATCATTGACCCGCGTGCCCAGCAGGCGCGCCACAAGGAGCAGGCCGTTGAGGTTCTCGACGATCTTCGGCTGCTGTGAGTTGATGCGCAGATTGTTCGCCGGGCCGTAGCCGTGGTTGTGAACCAGCACGCCCAGGGTGAAGGGGATGGGCGACTCCACTTGCGGGGTGAAGGGATCGTCGCCCTGAACATCGCGAGGCTGGAAGTAGGTGATGCGCAACTGCGGCTCCGGCTTAACGGTGATGGTGTCCGGGATGGCAAACATGTTCGATGCCGGGATCTCCACGCCCTGCAGCTTGCCGCCGAGATTACAGCCAACGCTGTATTTTTTGCCGGCCGGGACCGTGCCGCCTGCACCGATCGTGGGAATAATGAACCACTTCACGACAGCGGTCTTCGTCGGTGCAATGACGCCGGTGCCGTCAATGCGGTTGACGTTCTCGAGGGTGGGCTGGCGCACAAAAAACAGGGGGGCAGCGTCGTTGTCCGCACCCGGGGCGGTGATGGCGGGATCTTCGAAGCTGAGTTCCGCCGTGAAGTCGGTGATCGCGTCGGCACCATCATTGTTGGTGACGGTCAGCGTGGCCTCGAAGCCCGTGCGCTCGAGGGCGAGTTCCTGCATGATCTGAACCTTGACCTGGGAGCACCAGCCCTGGAACTGGGTTTGCGCCCGGGCTGCGGCCGCGCTCAGGAGAACGCATGCGGCACCGGTCAACCATAATGCCTGAGTGGAAAAGATCGTTTTCATGTCCGTTATAAGGTGGAAAGATGAATGGGGGTGTTTCATTTTCCGACGGGTTTGAGGTTGCGCACGCCGGCCGCATCGAGGTAGCGCCCTCCGCACAGATCCTGGACGAGCACCCCGCCCGCGTAGAAGGAATTGTTGCCTTTCAACTGAACCGTGAAGACGGGATGTGGACCCGGCGCTGGATCGATGGAGATGATCTCAACCATCTTGCCTTTCTGGTTGTGCAGCCAGTCGCCCGGCTTCAAATCGCGCGCTGCTGTCCAGCCCGTCCCGTCTTTCCAGACCATGTGCTCGCCGGTAATGCGAAGGTCCGCGGTAGCGCCGGGCTCACGCAGTCGCATGATGCGAACATCGTTGGACTCCAGCGCATAGACGTCGCGGATCTCCGCCGTTTCGCGGCGGTCAGTGCCCGTGCGCAGGACATCACCCTTGCGCAACTTACTGATAGGAACAGTGGTGCCGTTGCTGAGCATCACCGGAGTGTCACCGGTGAAGCAGCCGCCGGCGCCGGCACCATAACCGCCGCTCCCGTAGCCGCCGCCGCCGGCACCGCCGCCGTCTCCCATACCCCCGATAAGCTTGAGGTGCCCGCCAGCACATTGCCCAAGTGCCTGGGCTATGTGGGCTGCAAAGTCCTGCCACGTCTTGAACAGGGCGCTGGTTGCGGCTTCCCAGGCAGATCCCGCGGCCAGCGCCACCGCCGCCACATCGCGGAGGCTCCCGCTTTGCTGGCTTTGATGACACCCGCCGGCCCCCATTGCCGCGATGGCGTAGACGCCATTTAGAAAATCGGCGAGGTTCATCGGACTGGGGCAAGCGCTCTCTCCGAGGACAGCCTGAACCGCGCCGCCGATCGTGGGCGTCGGACTGCCAAAGACGCCCGGTGCGCTCGGGTCCAGGGGTGCCCGTCCGCGGTTTTCGAGTTCGCTGATCAGGTCGTCTGTGCAGCCGCCCGTTTCTGAGGAGTAGATGTTTTCCGCCAGACGAATGCGACAGGGGATCTGGACGACGTGCTGCGGCAGGAGTTCCGGAATGAAATCAATGAGCGGCTCGATCGTGAAGACGCCATGATGCGTGCCGGTGACATCGATATCGAAAGTCCTGATGAGCCCGTGGTTTTTCAACTCATAGATGACGGTGGTCTCAAAGCCTGGCTGGATATTTCCAAAATCGTACTTCGGTGGCGACAGGACCAGCACCGGCGCCGGCACGAAGGTCACGAAGGTCTGTTCGATGACAATCTCATAGCGGTCAGTGAAAGGCACCGGTACCACCTGGAAGGTCACGGTGACCAGATTGCGGTTCAGCACGACGTCCACCGGGGCCGTTTGATCCGCCACGATTTCCACGGTGCCAGCCGCCGAATTGTGACCGGCGGCGATGACCTGCCATGCCCATGTTCCTTCCGTCAGATCGTTGAAGGATACGCCGCCGGCGGCGTCGGTATTAAAGGGACCGAGTTCGTTGCCGGTAATGGTGTTCTTCATCCGCACCGAAGCCCCGGGCACATCCTGATCAAGGAAGTTGCCGACATGGATGGCGGCGTTTCCCGTGGCGCTGGAACTGACCAGCGCGAAGAGGTTGAAGTCGAAGGTCGCGGCCACGTTGGAGCCGCGGAATTTGACCTTGTCCTGGAAATAAGCCAGCGGCGTTCCATCCGGAGGCACGAAAGCGACGGTGAAGGTTGTGATGGCACCAACCTCTAGATCGGGAAGCTCCACGTTGCCCGCGGCATTCACAGGCAGATTCACCTGCATCCACGGGATGAGTTGCGGCGGAATAAGTTCCACGTCCTCCAGTGCGCGCGTGCCGAGATTCTTCACCGTGACCGTACGGCTCACGATCTGGCCGCGATTGACCGTGACATCAACATATCCCTGGGGCGGATCGATAATTGAAAGGACCGGCACTGCGGGCAGCAGGTTGAGATCGCCGGTGAACTTCACCGCAGCTCCTTCAGCAGTGGTGAACGTGATTTCGATGACGGCGCTGTCCGGAGCGTCCCCTGCGGCCTGGAGACGCAAGTTGGCATTGACGCGGCCCAGCTTTGGAAGAGCGCCGGGACCCGTGCCATCCTTGAAGTCACAGGTGATCTGCGGCACCGGAAGGTGCGTGACGCCGTCCGTGTCGAGACGATAGGCATTGAAGGTGAGGTCGAGACCCGAGAGCGGCAGGTCGGCCGGATTGATGAGGCCGAGAGCGAAGTCCAGATGGTCGTTTTTCGACATGCGGAGGTCGCCAAACGACGGAGTGACATAGAGCCGGTAGATACGGACCGTGCGCTGCGCCAACACATCGAAGACGTCCGGGTGTGCCGTCCAGAGGGTAAGTTCGCCCGCAAAACCGGGGAACGGCGTGTAGCTGTAGCTGAAGTTGCCTCCGGCGTCCGCAGTGATGTCCTGATACCAGACAGCGCCGCGCGCGGCGAAACCGATCTTCATCGGCACGCTGCCTTGAGGGTTGCCCGAGCTGCGATCGATGGACTGTCCATTTATAACGATCGCCTGATTGCCCGCGTAATTTTCCTGCGCCGTGGAAACGGTCCCGAAATACGGCGTCTGGATGACGTTGCTGTTCAGCGTGCCGGTCAACGGACCGGAGATACGGGCGTTCGGTGTGCCAAGTCCGGTGTGGATTTCGCTGATCTCGGCGTAGAACCGGGCGGTTCCGCTTTCGGCCAGAGCGACGGGTACGAGCACATCATCGACGCTCACCTCCACCGATGCACCTTCCGCCAGAGTAACGACGGCGTCGCCATTGGGCCTGATGATGAGGCCGGGTACCGCGGGGTTGTTGACCCCGTTGAAGGTCTTGCTGCTGACGTCCACGCCCGCCTCGTTGCGAACATGGACAACGAGGTCTCCAGGCTGCTGACCGGCTTGACGGCCCAGAATGATGTCCGCAGGCGTGTAGCCACGGTTATGGATTCGCACCTTCACATCCGTCAAACCGCCCGCCACCGGTGTATCCGTCAGGCGCATTTCAAGCATGATCACAGGTTCGATGGCGGCGCTCAGGGCACCGCTGCGGATGTAGCTGACGGTGGCTCCACCTTCATTCGGAGTGGAGATGACGGCCATCTCCACGTTCTGCACCTCCCCTGGCTGCTCCGCGCCCGGCACCGGCACACTTACCTGACCATTGCCGCCCGCCGCGATGTTCAGCGAGGTCTGATGTGTCAGCAGTGTCGTCTGTCCGCCTGCCAGGGCGCGGTTCACCTCCACACCACCCACTTCGAGCGGATGAGTAGCGTCTTTGTTGACAATGTTGAGAAAATAATCGTCGAAATAGCGGGTCTGTGCGCGGTTGGTATTGCCCGGGGAATCGAGATTCAGCGCGAAGCTCCATGCGACGGGCTGCACGCGCACAGTGCGCGGCACGCCTTCGCGGTTCTGATTGTCCAGGCCGGTGACACGGTATTCGACGGCTTCGTTCGGAGGCAGTGGCAAGTTGTCAGTGAAGGATTTTGTGCCGGCCGGAATCAACTGGCCGTTCTGCTTCACTCCGTTGCGATAAACGTGATAGCCAACACCCGCCGGGTCGCTGAACTGCCACTGCAGAACGGTCGGCTGGCCTTCGCGAACCGAGGCCTTGAGGTTGTCCACCGCATCAACAAAGAACTCGAACGGCATCGGTGCCGTGCGCGTTTCATTTTCGTAGCTGTCCGCCGAGGCGATTTCGTACTGGTGGAGTCCGCGCGGCGGGAAATCGAGAACGGGCTGCGGCGCGGTGACGGTGCGGATTTTGACCCCGTTGCGATAAACATGGTAGTGATGCGGCACCGGGGCCGCGGAGGGCGGCGTCCATGTGATCCTGATGCCGCTGGCGGTCAGGGTTACCGCCGGGTTCTCCGGTGCATCCGGCGGGGTGCGGTCACTGAGTGCATTCAGGGTACCGGACGGGCTGCCGGCGACACTGACACGGAACGCGCGGATTGCGTAGCGGTAGATGCCGTCCGCCGGGACGCTTTCATCGGTCCACTGGGTGCCGGCGATGTCAGTAGCCACAAGCACCGTGGGAGTGACGCCGGTGTTGCCAGGCTCGCGGTAAATGCGGTAACTCTGCGCATCCGGCACGGTATTCCATTCGATTTTGATTTTGCCGCCGGCAAGTGTTGTGGCCCGCAGGTTCACCGGAATGCCGGGCGGATTGGGATGCTCGGTATTGTAGATCTCAATCTGGTTCGGGCTGACGGAAGTCCCGGTGTTGTTCCGGGTATCCTGCACGGTGAAAACAAACTGCCCGAATCCCTTGCCCATCGCTGATGTCAGTAAAACGGAGCCGGTCCAGTTCAGGCCCGAGCCTGACAAAACGGGAACGATATCGGCGCCGATGGGCGGGGTGAACCGCAGCACCGGAGTCGTGCCGGGTTTCGGCAGTTCGCTGAGGGCGAGCGTGAAGCTCAGATTGACATCGAGCGGGATTTCCGGGTCCGCATCGCTGACGGTCTTGACGGGAAGCGGCCGGTCAAATGTCAGCGTGCCGGTCGGCGGGGTCACATCGAAGCTCAGTGCCGGGCCGGCGGGCACGCCGGTAAACGTGTTGCCCGTGAGGTCGGAGCCCGTGACCCTGACAACAGCCGGTCCGGTGCGGGCGCTAAGATTCGTGACGCTGTATGTGGCCGTGTAGGTGGAGCCGGTGGTTTTGGTGAGCGGCACCGAAATGGGCGTGGTCAAGCCGTTCGGGCGAATCGTCAGGAGCGGATTGGCGGCCAGTGGTTCGTTGGCCGTGAGCACGATTTCCAGCGGACCGGGGCCGGCGGGCAGGGATTGATCATAGCTGACAGTGAAGGCGGGAGCACTCCGGTCCAGGGTGTAGGCCACGAGGTTGGAAAGCGGACTGGCATTTCCGGCATCGTCATAACCGACGACGCCCAGATGCAGCGGGCCATCCAAAGCCGTGGTCACGGTGTAGGACTGCGAAACAAGCAGCGCGCTCTGACCGGATGCCTGGGCAGGATTGGTGAATGCCGCAGTGTGCCAGAATACTTTGTACTTTACGGGACGTTCCCCGCTGGTGCCGAATCGCCATGCGAGTTGCAGGCCGCGGAAGAAGTCATAAACCGGCGGCTCTTCCAGGATCACCGCAGCGGGCGGACCGGAGTCGAGCGTGACACTGACGGCTGTCGAGGGACGCGTCCCGATGCTGTCCGAAGCCACGGCGATGAGTTGATTCACCCCCTCCACCAGCCCTGCGTTAGGGAAAGTAAAGGTGCCGCCACCAGTGGCGATGACGGTGCCTTGCGCGCTTCCGTTGCGGGTCAGCCGCACTTCCACGCCAGGCTCCGCGGTGCCGGTGACCGAAACCGGGGAGGCGGCAACGGTCGAGTTATTGACCGGCACGGTGATGACCGGTGCCGGCGGCGGCGCGGGCGCCACATGGACATTCACTTCGCGGGTGGAAACATTCCCCGCATTGTCACGGGCCAGCAGTTTCACGCGGCAGGGGCCGGGATTGAGGCTGCGGATGTCCCACAGGAAATTCAGCGAACCGCCTGCCGCGCTGGCAAGGATGGTGTCGCCGAGGAGGAACTGAATCACCTGCATGCCCAGAGCCGCGGTCGCCGAACCCGTGACGCTGATGGGACGGGTAATCGTCTGACCGTCAGCCAGATTAAACCCGACGATGGACGGACCGTCGGTAATCAGAGTGACACTAACCGGGATCGCGGCACTGGATTGACCGGTGATGCTGCGAAACTGCGCATACACCGTTTTCAAACCGCCTCCGGAGGAGAGCAGATACGGGGCGGTGAAAGGATAGGGACTGTAGGTATTGACCTCGCCGGCGGCGAAGATATCCTGCCATAACACTCCCGGGAAGAGCGAGTTTTCGCTGAGGCGAAAGGCAGTGGCGTTGGCCGATGCCATGATCACGGAAAGATTGCGCAACCCGGTGGTGGAGATTCCGCCGGTGGTGGCGAAGCCGGTCGCGAGCACCGGTTCACCGGCGAGCGGTGATGCCGTATTGACGGTTCCCTGGACGGAGTCGGCAATTTCCGGGCCGTCCGTGGTGCCCCACCAGTTCCCGGCGAGATTGAGCGTGGCCGTGTTCGACTGGGTGGCCGCGAAATTCGTATTCGTTTTCAGCACCGACTGGCTCACCGTGACCTGCGCCGCGCCGGCTGCGGAAATGCCGAGGTCATTCAGTGAGAAGAAACTGTTCGTCACGCTGATGACGGCATTTCCCGCGGCCCGAAGCCCCTGGTTCTGGTTCCAGACCGCGAACAGCGGACCGATGGCCGGCGTTCCGTCAGTGACCGTGACCCCGCGTCCGTAGCGGACCCACACGTTACTTAAACGGGTGGAATTGGTGACGGCGTTGAGAGCGACGCCGTTCCAGTTGCCCCGCGCCGGTGCTCCGCCGGGGACATCCGTTACCGAGGTAAGATTGATAGGCCGGAGTGGCGTGCCGTCGGCGAGCAGGGTGCCTTCAACTGTCAGGCCGGTGCCGCTGGCGAACCGGATCGTGGTGCCTGGAAGGATGGTCAGGGTGGCCCCTGGCTTCACGGTCATGGACTGCAGCACATCGACCGTCGCATTGGCGGCTGCGGTGCCGATGGTGAGATTCGAGGTGATATTTCCCGCCAGCGGATCGGTCCATGTCAGGGGGCTCACGACCGGGTTGAACTCATTGAGACGGTTGTAGCCAACCACCGCGATGTGATAGGTCTTTGTCCGGTCCAGCAGTGTCAGGTCGTGCTGAGTGATATTTGCTGCGGGCTGCGCGACATGAGTCAAACCGGTCACACTGGAGAACGGCGCCTCTTCCCGGTAGATGCGGAAGCCCTGGAAGCCGATGAGCGCACTGGTGTTGTAACCCGCCCAGTTCACCCGCGCGGTATCCGGCGTGGGGCGCGTAATCGTAAACACCACCGGCGGCGGCAGCGTGCTGTCGAGGAAAATGGGAAGTGTCGTGACCAGCGGGTTGGCGTTGCCTGCGGCATCAACGGCGACCACGGCCGCGTAGTAATTGGTATCCGGCTGAAGGCTGGAGAACGTGAAGGATCTGGCCGCCGCATTGGTGCCGCCGACGGACAGCAGGCCGGCGGTGCTCGTATAACTCGCCGTTTGAAGATATAGACGGAATCCATTGAGATCGGCCGGCGGCGCATAGCCGGTCCAGTTCACCGTTGCGGAATTTGCATTCGAAGACGTCAGCGCGAGCACGGGCGGCGGCGGGGGGGTTACATCGACATCGAAGGAGAATACATTCGCCGCGGCCATGACGCGCCCGGCGGGGTCTGTCGCGGCGCTGGCGGTGAGCGTGTAAGCGCCGCCGTTGCCCGTGCCGAAAGTGGTGGCCGAAGACTGGAATTGCGTGCCGTTGGCCCATGTGCCGCCCGCAGGAATTGTCGCGGGCACCGCGGCATTAACACTGGAAAGCGCGAGCACCGGCAACACCGCCGTGTTCATGGGCCGGTCGAAGGTAAGCGTGAAGCGGACATCGTTCGCGGCGCGCAGCGGATTGGCGTAATTGGCCGTGACCGTGGTGACGACCGGCTTCAGCGAGCGGCTGGTGTAATGCGCCACGAACGCCATGCTGGCGTTGTCCAGAGTGCTGAAGACCTTCGAGAACACGCGCTGATTGCCGAAGAAGACGCCGTTGAGTTTCCATTGATCGAAGAGGTATTCCGTGTCGCCCTGTTCGATGCTGGCGGTCGCGGAGAGGCTGGAGGTCTGGCCGTTGTTGAACGTGCCGCTGCCGGTGGTGACACCGAGGCCGGGCGGATTCGTCGCCGTGGTGACGACGTGGGTGGGGTTGGCTTCAAGGAACAACGCCTGCACGGCGCGCGGACCGGTGACCGTGAGCGCCAGCACGGCATTGCTGCCGGTGTTGGAACCGAGTTCCTCCCAATGACCGAAAAGGTAACCTGCACCGGGGTTGGCGGTGAGTGTGGCCGTGGCTCCGTGCTGGTAGAATCCTGCTCCAGCGACCGTGCCGGCTCCGGCCGGGGCGACGGTGGCGGCAACCTGATAGGTGGCCAGTGCGAACTCCGCCACCAAACTGCGGTTCGCAGTCGCCGCGAAATTATAGGTGGCATTGGCGCTGACAAACGTGCCGCCGCTGGTCCACCGCACGAATTGGTAGGGAAGG
>JANNVM010000273.1:0-4204 GCA_031414455.1 Verrucomicrobiota bacterium | reverse complement strand
GTCGCGGAAGGTCGCCTGGGCGATGGCGGCTGATTTCCCGTGGCGCACGGGCATGCCGTGTCGCCGCACCCGCGCAAAAGCTACCGGTCCACCCAGTCCAGCCCGAGGGCGCGCAACTGTTGGCGCAACTCGACGAGATCCCAGACCTGGAGCCGTTGCGCGTCCACGCTCACGGCGAGGCGGCGGGCGTCCGGGCTGAGGGCCAGCGGGAGCATCCCGGAAGGCAGCAACAGCAGCGGCTCCATGGTGCGCGCATCGTAAAGTCCGGCGGTGCGCGCGTCTTTGGTTAGCCAGAGCGCGCGGGCGTCCGGCGTGTAAAGAAGACGGCCAAAACCGGGCAGCTTGCGCGTGCGATCCCAGGTCGCAGTGCTCCAGAATTCAGTGAGGCCGCCGGTTCGCTGAGAGCAGATCGCCAGTTCGTCGCCCGTCGGTGAAAACTGGAAATCGCCGATGCTGGCCGGGTGCGTCAACCTGGCGGCCTGTTCCATGCCGGGCAGACGATAGACGTAGAGCGACGTGCCAAACGAACGGTAAATGCCCAGCCAGCGTCCGTCCGGCGAGACGCCATTGATGCCCGTTTTAGTGGGCCTCCACTGGTCGCCCCCTGATTCGCCCCCGGCGGACGTTAGGCGCTGCGAGCCTTTCTCGCCGGTCATGACGATAGAACCGGCATCCAGGCAGAGGGAGGAAAAACCATCGGGAACAGGCACGGGCAGGCGTGTTAGGACAGGCGGCGCCGCGGGACCGGTCGCCGGTGCGACCTGCCATCGGAAACAGGCGGGCGCGCCCTCCGGCCGGCGGGTGGCGAACAACTCCCGTCCGTCCGGTGTGAAGAAGAGGCGCGTGTTGGAGCCTCGTTCGGGGATCGCTCCCGGCCCGGTGCCGGTCAGGTCCCACAATCCCAGGTGCTTGTCACCCGAAGCCGCCAGCCATCTGCCATCAGGGGAAAACGTGGCCTGTCGCAACAGACCGCCCAGGTCCTCGGCGAACTCGCGATGCGCGGCCGGCTGTTCGAAGGTGTGCAATTGCACGTTCGCGGGGGTCATCACCGCGATGCGGCTGCCATCCGCATTCACCTGAATGGTAGAGCTGTTGAGGCTGACGTCGAAGACCCGCCGCCGCGTCCGCGCATCCCAGCAAATGAATTCCTGCTCCCATCCGCCGGTGAAGAGCCATGCGCCATCCGGACTGAAGACGGCGCGCACAGCGTTGTGCTTGTGGCGTCCGATGACACTGGTTTCGCCAGTCTGCGCATCCATCCAGCGGACCGCGGTGCCGTGATCCGGCACGGCCAGCCAGCGCCCGCCGGGATGCCATGCCACGGCGGTGATATTTTCGGTTAGGAGAGAAGACACGGCCAATTCCGGGGCCTCTGGATTCGTCGTGCCAAAAATGGAAACGATCATGCCATCGGCCTGCCGCGCCACGGCGGCGAAGCGATCCCCCTCCGGCGAAAACCGCAGCACCCTGGCCCGTCCGGCCTGCGGAAAGCGGGCCAGTTCTTTTCCGTCCTCGAGATTCAACAGCGCCACGCCTTCCGTGCGCCGGTTGATCAGTATCTGCGGCAGCCGGGGATGGAACGCGAAGGCGTCGTACATTCCGTCCCGCAGCAGCAGAATGCACCGCTCCGCTGTCACGTCCCACACTTCCCAATCCGCGTGCCGGCCGCCGTCGGGGTAGTCGCGTTTTACCGCAAGGTATCGCCCGTCCGTGCTCCACTCCTTGTGATAGGCCGGCAGCTTGCCGCTGGCGGGAAGCGAAGCCATGAGCCGGTTGTCCGTGACCGCTCGAATTTCGACCGGACCATTTCCGCGGCCCGACGCGACGCGATCAAATGACGGATCAAGGGCCGGAAAGTGGGCGTCCGAGCCGAAGGGCAGTTCCCGCTCGAACCGGAGGTCCGGCAGAGCCAGCGCGGCGCACACTTCGCGCCGCAATTCGGCAGATTTTGAGATCGCGGCGGCCCGCCTGATCGCGTCGAGCGCACGGACGCGGTGGCCCATTTCGCCACTGCGCACGGTGGCGCGCGCCTGTTCCAGCAAGGCGGTGGAGAGTTGCTGCTCCGTCGCGCGTTCGGCGGATTCGGCCCGCACCCGCATTCCCGATTCCTCCCGGCGCGCCGCCTCCGCCGCCTCGCGGGCAGTGTTGATTCGGATAATGGCGATGGGCGAGCCGATGGCGATAACCAGGAACAGGGCGGCACTTGCACCCACGGCCAAAGCGAGGGCAGGTTTGCGCCGGCACCAGCGCAGCATCCGCTCCCCCGGGCCCGCGGGTCGTGCGTGAATCGGTTCGTCCTTCAAAAATCGATCCAGTTCGTCTGACAATTTCTGCGCCGAGGCATAACGGCGCTGCGGTTCCTTCTCCAAACACTTCGCACAGATTGTTTCCAAATCGCGCGGCACGTTCGGATTCAACAGCCGCGGCGCCACCGGTTCGGTCTCGGCCACTAGGCGCAGCGTTTGTGTGAGCGTTTCCGCAAGGAACGGCGCCCGGCCCGTGAGCAACTGGTAAAGGATCGTTCCGAGCGCATAGACATCGCCCGCGACGCTCCCCGCACCGCCCCTGGCTCCGGCTTGTTCCGGCGGCATATAGCTTGGGGTGCCCAGGACCTGGCCCGGCAGCGTGAGGTCGGCATCGCCATCGGATCGCTTCGCCAATCCAAAGTCGGTGACGTGCGGCACGTCGCTGGCATCCACAAGCACGTTCGAGGGTTTGAGGTCGCGGTGAAGCACATGCCGCTCGTGCGCGTAATGCACCGCCTCAGCGACCGTTTTTGTCAGCATCGCCGCCCGGCGCGCGCCCAGCGGCTGCTCGCGGGTCAGTTCCGCCAGATTGCGGCCCTCGATCAGTTCCATCGAGAAGTAAGGCTGCCCGTCGTGCCCGCCCACTTCGTAAATGGCTACGATGTTAGGATGACTGAGACTGGCCGCCATCTCGGCCTCGCGGCGAAAGCGATGCGTGTCCCTGGCAAACTGCGGCGCCAGCAGCACTTTCACGGCCACCAGCCGGTTGAGGCTCACCTGTCGCGCGCGATAGACCACCCCCATGCCCCCGCGCGCGATCTCCTCCAGCAATTCATAATCGCCGAGCGATCCGGCGATTCCGGCCCGCCCGCCTGCCGCCTCATCGTGTGCGGGTTTTCCCGCCGGACGGGGAGTGGCCAGTTGAATGAGGCAGCCCGGACAATTGCCCTCCAGCCAGCCGGATTTCGGCGCGCCGCATTGCGGGCAGTTGTCGGTATCGAGGGGCCTGTCGGTGGTCGCGGTCATGGGCTGTACTCCTCCAAATCCGGGACAATGTTACCGGCTTAGGGCGCGAATCAGGAACCGCAGTTCCTCATCCACTTCCTCGTCGCTGCTCACCGTATGCGCCACTTCCGTGCGCAGCAGTTCGCCATAGCGCTGACGCAGCCGGTGGACGGCCACCCGCGCCGCGCCCTCGCTCATCGCCAGGCACCGGCTGATTTGCGCATAGGCGCTCCCGTCACGTTCGCCGGAAATGAGATTTTTCGCCTCGCGGAAGAGTGCCGCCTTACCGTTAGCGCCGCACTCCGCATCAAGGGCGTTCATCGCCTGCTTCAACACCGTAATCGCCCATTGCCGGAGAAAGATCGTTTCCGGCGTTTGGTGCTCCACCGGCTCCAGTTGATAGCGCTCCTCGGGCGGATACTCGTCCATCGAAATGAACGTGAACTGACCGCCCCGTTTCTGGCGATGAGCGCGCGTCCATTCCCGGGCAAGGAAATAGTCGAGCGTGGCCAGCAGGAACCCGCGGAATTTCCCTTTGGTGCGGTCCGCCAGGCGGAAATGCTCCCTGGCAATGAGATGAGCGAAAAATTCCTGAGTCAAATCCTGCGCCTCCTCCGCCTTGTAGCCCTTGCGCCGCACATAAGCGTAAATTGGATACCAGTAGGCGCGGCACAGCGTTTCGAGCGCGTGCCGGGCGGGAACGGATTCGCCCTCCGCCACCGCCTGCACCACGCTCCAGTGCGTCGTCGCAAAGGCGCGCGGCCCCGCCGCTTCAGGTGTTGAAAGTGAGTCCGTCATGTCCGTGGATTGGCGGCCACCATAGCAGGAGGCGCGTTGGACAGCCACGAAAATCAGGTGCCGAAAATCAGGGCGCAATCTCAATGCGCAGCCGCATCTGACGCCGCGGGGCGGTGGACGTGGAGAGGATGTCGCGGACTTCGACGAGGCCGGAA
>JANNVM010000272.1:0-5708 GCA_031414455.1 Verrucomicrobiota bacterium | reverse complement strand
GCACTCTCGGCGAGACCAAAATCCGCGGCATCGGCGGTGAAGCGGACGCCGCCTTCACCAAGATTGCGGTCATAAAACTGGGGGAGGCTGTCATTCGCGACCGGGTCGCCGTCAGCGCCGAAATCTTCAAGAAGCAGGTCGGCGGCGAAGGCAATCACGACGCCCTCTTCGGGGCCGAGTTCCTCCGCGAACTGGATGCCGTCATCAACTACAAGGAGGGCCGCATGTTCCTGAAGCCGGACAACTCCGACAAACCCGCCGACGCAAAGAAGGACGAGCCGGCGAAAGGAGGCGAAAAGGAAGCGGAGCCGAAGAAGGAAGAGTCGGCCAAAGAAGAGAAGTAAGGATGTGAGTCCGTTAAAAAGCGGTGCGGCTGTCTCAGTCGCACCGCTTTTTTCGTTGGAGACGCTGAATTAACCGTCACAGATCCCGTGGCACGGCCATGCCGTCAGGCTGGCCGTGTTTGCTCCCGTTCGGGCGTGACTCAGGCAAACACGGGCAGGCCGTCGCCATGCCCGCGCTACGGCAGCGCTTTGATCCTCACATTCCGGTAGGAGACACTATTCCCGTGGTCCTGGAATCCGATGTGGCCTTCGCGTTTCCAGTCCTTGAGCGCCTTCCGGTATTTATTGCCGCTGCCGTCGGGGTTTTTGCCGGCCTCGGTCCACTTGTCGAGGTCCATGGCGGCGACCTTCTCGCCGTTCAGTTCCACGGTGATCATCGGGCCGCTGGCGGTGATGACGTATTTATTCCAGTCATCCTTTTTGCCGGCATTCTTTGAAGGCGGCACGAGGTCATAGATTGCTCCCACGCTGTGTTTGTCGGGACCGCCGGGATTGTCCACCTGGATTTCTATGCCGGTCTGCACCGGATCATTTGGATTGTCAGTGCGGAAGAAAACGCCGCTATTGCCGGCGGTTTTGAATTCCACCTCAAGCACGAAGTTGCCGTAGCGGGCCTTCGTCCAGATGTCGCCGCTGCCTTTCCGGCCGGACATGGCGCCTTTGGCGACGACCCAATTCGATGCTCCGCCCGCGGCATCCGTCCAGCCGGTGAGGTCCGTGCCGCTGAAGAGTGTGGTCCAGGCGGAGGCGGGCGCCTTGTCAGCGGCGACGGGGGATTTGTCCGTGGTTTTGGACTTCGTATCCTGGCCGCTGAGGACGGCGGCGGAGCAAAGGGAGAACGAGAGAATGAGGAGGGTTTTCATGGTGGTGCGGGTTGGTGTGCGAGCGGCCCTACACCCGGCGGGGCGGGGATGCTTGTCCGTTTTCGCGGACACGCTCTTTTTCCTGGCATCGCGGCGGCTGCTGCGCGTAGTGCAGATACTGACTATGTCGTCGCGCAACACTTCCGGATTCTCATGGCGCTCACTGCTGCCGGGTGGTCACCTGCGCGGGTTTCCGCTGGCGAAGAATTTGTCAGGCTACTCCCCGGAAGCCCTGCGGCACGATGCGGCGGCTGGCTGTAATGTGGCACTGCCGGCCATCGCCCAGGGAATGGCCTTCGCCATCATCGCCGGCCTGCCGTATGAAATCACCGGAATCGTCTGTTCCGCCGTGGCGGCCATCATCGGCGCGCTCTTCGTCGCCTCGCGCTACACCATTCTCGGCCCGACCAATGCCACTTCGCTGATGGTCTTTTCCTCCATGAGCGCCATCGAAGCCGCGGAGCGGCCGCTCCTGCTGCCGGTGCTCATCATTATGTCAGGCATGCTGCTCATCGCCGGTGCCGGTCTGCGCATGGCGGACATGATCCAGTATATCAGCCGGAGTGTTATCGTGGGCTACATCACGGGAGCGGCCGTGCTCATCGCCGCGGGGCAGTTGCGGGATGTCCTCGGCATCACCGGGGGCGAGCGCGGTTCGACGCTGATCTCCATTATCCGGACCACCGTGGAAGCAGGGAGGGAGAACCTCCGTCCAGCGGTCTGCGGTGCCTCTCTGATCCTCGCTGCGGGGACCATCCTTACTTACGTGCTGCTGCGAAAATTTGCCCGCCGGCTGCCGGCGCTCGCGGTGGCCCTCGTGGCGGCCTCGGTGGCCGCAGCGCTGGTTCCTGACAAAAGCCTCTTCACGGTCCTCAAAAATTATGATACTGCCGATCTGCTGCCGCCAGGTGTGGATCTGCTGAGTTCAAAAACGCTCGACTCACTCGGCCAGCTCCTTGGCCCGGCTTTTGCCATCGCGTTCCTCGCCGCGCTGGAAAACACCGTGATGGGCAAGGCCCTCTCCGGCAGAACCGGCGACTCCAGCAACTTCAATCAGGATTTGCTGGCCTGCGGTCTCGCCAACATCGGCAGTGCCTTTGCCGGCGGAATGCCCGCGAGCGGCAGCCTCACCCGTTCGGCGCTGAATCACGCGAGCGGCGCGCGGACGCCGGTGAGCAGTCTCATCTGCGGGCTCATCTGCCTCGCCGCGGCCCTGCTTCTCGGACCGGTAATGCAGTATATCCCGCGCGCGGCACTGGCCGGGCTCGTCATTTGTGTGGCTGCCAGCCTTCTCAATTTCCGCCACCTGCGCATCTGCTGGCGGGCCACCCGCAGCGACGCCTCCACGCTTGCGGTGACCATCGCCTGCACCCTCCTGATGCCGCTCTACATCGCCATCTTCGTGGGTGTGGCCACGAGTGTCATTCTCTACCTGCGCAAGGCCGCGCGCCCGTCGCTGGTGGAATATGAATTCACCCCGGACGGAGGGCTTCAGGAAAAGCAGGCCGCCGGTGAACGGCAGAGTCCCGGCATCTCCATTGTCCATGTCGAAGGCGAACTGTTCTTCGGCGCGGCGGAACTCTTCCGCACTCAGATCCAGCGCACCGCCCACGATCAGAATTTGCGGGTCATCATTCTCCGCATGAAAAACGCCCGGCACCTCGATGCCACCAGCGTCATGGCCCTGGAGGAACTCATTGGCTACCTGCGCAGCAGCGGACGCCACCTCCTCATCAGCGGACTCAGCAAGCAGGTCTATCGGGTGCTGCGGAACAGCGGCATGGTGGAGGTCGTGGGCCGTGGCAATATCTTCATGGGCAGTGCGCAGAATCCGAATCTCTCCACCCGCAACGCTCTCAAGCGCGCTCAGGCACTGCTCGGGACGAAAAAAGCGGACGTACATATTTTTTACGATCCATCGCATGAGAAACGTGGAGAGTGAGGGGATGGGTGCCCGGTTCTCAGTGAATCAGCCCACGGGAACCGAATACCGAGAACCGAACACCGAGAACCGAGAACACACCCCCGCACGCCATGAAAATCCTTATCGTCGAAGACGACCCCTCTATTCGCTTTGGACTCGAAGAAGTCCTTGGCGCGGAAGGTTATGAAACCGCGGTTTGCGAGCGCGGGGACGGCGTGGTGGAAAAAACTCTCGCCGATTTTTCCCCGGATCTCATCGTCATGGACGTGATGATGCCGGGACGAAACGGATTCGAGTGCTGCCGTGATCTGCGCGCGGCGGGAGTCCGGCTTCCGATTCTCATGCTCACGGCGAAGAGTCAGGAAAAAGACAAGGTTATCGGCCTCGAATGCGGCGCGGATGATTATGTGACCAAGCCTTTCGGCCTCCACGAGTTGACGGCGCGGATCCACGCCCTGCTGAGGCGGTCCATGGAATTCAGCACCACGCCGGAGGGAAAAGCCGCGAGCTTCAAGATTGGTGACTGCCACATTGATCCATCGAATCACATGGTGACCCGCGCCGGAGCCGGGTCGCCCCTGACGCCGCGCGAATGTGCGTTGCTCGTTCACTTTCACCGCCACCGCGGACGGGTGCTGACACGCGATCAGTTGCTGGAAACCGTTTGGGGCATGAACGCCGCCGCTGTGACCACGCGCACGCTGGATCAAACCGTCGCCCAGTTGCGCAAGAAACTCGGCGACACCGCTGCCAGTCCGCGCTGGCTCCTCACGGTCCACGGGGTTGGCTATAAGCTGGCACAGTGAGCCGGGAAAGAAAGGCCGGCGGGAAATACAGAACCGCCTTGCCTTGTCCGGCGACTTCCCTGATTGGGCGTCATGCAAATCCTCTCCACTGACAATGCCCCCGCCGCCGTTGGCCCTTATTCCCAGGCGGTGCGGAGCGGGAATCTTCTGTTCTGCGCCGGAATGCTGCCGCTGGTTCCGGCAGTCATGAAGATCGAAGCGGCGGAGATCGAAGGTCAGACGCAGCAGGTCCTGACAAATATTCAGGCGGTGCTGACCGCTGCCGGACTAACGCTGGCAAATGTGGTGAAGTCCACGGTGTTTCTCAAGGACCTCGGCGACTTTGCGAAGATGAATGCGCTCTACGCCGGGGCCTTTGGCAGTCACAAGCCGGCGCGGAGCACGGTGCAGGTGGCCAAACTGCCGCTCGACGCGCTGGTGGAGATCGAAGTGGTCGCGGAGTTTCCGGCGTGAACCCGGTTCGCGGAACGCGGTCGAAATGACAGGGGCTCATCTTCGTGATGAAAACGAAGGTGCGAGTCCGGGCTGCGGCCTGGCATGGGAAGCGCTGTATTGAAGGCCAGACAAGTATGTCCAGCGTCCCATTTATTCCCGACAACGCACCATTCACCGCGGAGCAGCGGTCATGGCTCAATGGATTTCTTGCAGGGGTGCTCAGCCGGAGTGGGTTGCCGTCCGCCTCTGGAGGGGGGCCGGCGGCGCCTGCTCCGGATGAGCGACTGCCGCTGCTGATCCTGTTCGGCAGTCAGAGCGGCAATGCGGAATCGTTGGCCAAGAAACTGGCAAAACAGGCGATTGCCCGGGGTTTTAATGCCCGCGCCGCCGGCATGGATGCGGTGACGGCCGCCGATCTCAAAAAGGAGCGTCACATACTTCTTGTCACCAGCACGTGGGGCGAGGGTGACATGCCGGACAATGCGGTAAGCTTCTGGGCGGGTCTCAATCAAAACGGCTCGTCGCCGCAATTGCCGGATGTCCGGTATTCCGTGCTCGCGCTCGGTGACCGTAATTATGGGGAAACCTTCTGTCTAGCCGGCCGCAGACTGGATGAGCGACTCGCCGAACTTGGCGCGCAAAGAATACACCCGTGCGGGGAATGTGATGTGGACTATGACGAGCCCGCGCAGCAGTGGAGTGCCGGCGTTTTCAGTGCTCTGCAGAACCTCAGCGGAGTGGCCGCCCTCACGGCTCCTGCGCTCGTTGAAGAGGTGGAGACGGGCTTCACAAAGAAGAATCCGTTTCCCGCGGCGCTGCTGGAAAACCGCATGCTCAACGCGACCGGTTCCGCGAAGGACACCCGTCACATTGCCTTTTCGCTCGAGGGCTCCGGACTAACCTATGAAGCCGGCGACGCGCTGGGACTCTATCCGCAAAACTGTCCCGGGGTGGTGGACCAGGTCATCGCCGCTCACGGCCTGACACCTCACACCGCAGTAGCGCTGCCGGACGGCGGCATCGCCCCGTTGCGCGCCGCGCTCATCAATGCCTGCGAGATCCGCAGCAAGCTGGGTGTAAAACCGGATGCTCCGGTGACCGCCGAAGCGTTTGTCGAAGATCTCCGCAAACTGCAGCCGCGGCTCTATTCGATTGCCTCCAGCCCTCGCGCGCATCCCGGCGAGGTCCACCTTACGGTTGGTGCCGTTCGTTATGAGAAGGACGGCATCGCCCACAAAGGCGTGGCTTCAACGTTCCTCGCCGACCGCCTGCCCATCGGCGGCACCACGGGTGTTTTCATCCACAAGTCTTCGCACTTCCGCGTTCCGCAGGACGG
>JANNVM010000271.1:0-9476 GCA_031414455.1 Verrucomicrobiota bacterium | reverse complement strand
CACGCCGGTCTGCGAACCGGTGCCTGGATTGGTGAATACGCGAGTCTTGGCCATGTGATTTGGGAGGTTGAGTTTGGGAAAGTGGCGTCGGCAGGTAGCCGGGGACCGCCAGAGCGTCAACGACTTCTTCAATTACTGGTGTGGCCTGTTGCCATCGGCAGAGGTCACCGAAGACGGCGGGAGCGTCTTCATTCGACTGGAGAAAACCTGGCTCGCTCTGCACCTCCTCAACGCCAAATCGAACGGCGCGGACGCCGCCGCCACCGCGCGCGTCTGCGGCGGCAAGAAGCCGTACCCTGACGATCACGTCTGGAGCATCACCGGCGGCGATGGCCCCTGCGGTTTCGCTTTGGAAATCGGCGAACCGGAAACCCACGGCGACTTCGCCGCCTTCCGCAAAGCGGTCGCCGCGAAATCCACCCTCGGCCTTCGCAAGCTCGCGGATGGCGAAGCCCACATCATCGCCGCCACCGGCGAGCGCACCGGCCTCCGCCTCGCCCGCGAGGGCCGTCCCGCCGTCTTCCGCAACGGCACTGAGCACGACTGGAAACAACACTGGCCCCTCTGGCAGAGTGCGCCCGTCGCGCTCGGCTGGCAGCAGGGCGAACTCAACATCAACGCCGGAGGCCGGACATTTCGCGGCACCCTGAGCGACGGACGCTACACGTTTGTTGATCACGGATTGCCGCCACAGCAGCGATGACTCGTCGCTCTGCCAGTGCGCGCCCGGTTGACTTTCCTGTCACAAGAGATTTCCGACCCAAGCCGACTCCCGGCTCCCGCTGCTTTTGAATACGCCCCTCCCACCCGCATGGCTCCAGTGGACATTAGTGGCCATGATTTCATGGGGTGTCTGGGCCGTGCTCTCCAAGCTGCCGGGAGACGCCATCACTGCCGGACAAAGTCAGGCTCTCTCGACGCTCGGCCTGCTACCGATGCTGCCCTTGCTGCGGCGTGCGCAGTTCCGCGGCGCGTCCCGGCGCGGGCTGTTGCTCGCGCTGGCTGGCGGCATCGTGACCTGCCTCGGCAATGTAGCTTACTATGAAGCCCTCGCCCGCGGCGGCAAGGTGGCGACCGTCGTTTCCCTCACCGCCCTCTATCCGCTCGTCACCATTGTGCTCGCAGTAATGATCCTGCGCGAGCGGCTCAATCGCGTGCAGACCTCCGGCATGACGCTGTCATTCGTCGCCATCTGGCTGTTCAACATCCAAAGCGACGGCGGCCTGTGGTCGGTCACGGTCGTGTATGCGCTGCCTCCCATCGTGCTCTGGGGCTTGTCAGGGTTTCTGCAAAAGGTCGCCACCAACCATCTCTCCGCGGAGACCGCGGCGGCGGTGTATCTGTTCTCCTTCATCCCGGTCGGCCTCTTCTTCGCGCTCCGCGAGCCGTGGCCGGCGACAATCGCCGCGCCAGTGTGGGTGACGGTGCTGGCGATGGGTTTCTTCCTGGCGTTCGGAAATTTCGCGATGCTCGGGGCCTTCGCCCGCGGCGGAAAAGCGGCCATCATCGCGCCGCTCGGCAGTCTCTATCCCGTCATCAGCGTCCCCCTCGCGGTGGCGTTCCTGGGAGAGAAAGTCGGCCCGCGTGAATTCATGGGAATTGCTATCGCCCTCGTTTCAGTCGCGGCGCTTTCGTATGAGAGAACGCCGTCCGATCCGCCGGCAGCCTGAGCATTCCCACCAGTCGGTCCAGCACCGCGAGCTGGCAGACACGCGGGGCGATGGAGAAGCTGCCTTCGGCGCGCTCCACCGTTTGCGTGGGCAGATACACGTCCACGCTGCGCGCCAGTTCGCTGGCCGGCTCGTTGCTCACGCCAATCACGGGCACGCCGGCGCGGCGGGCTTCGGTGGCGGCTTTCAGCGCGAAGCGGCTCTCGCCGGAATGGGAGATCGCCATCAGCACAAGGCCCTTCACCGGCGGCGTAAGGATGAAATGCAGCGCCTGTTCGTCCGCCAGCGGCAGCGCCTGCCGGCCCATCGCCGAAAGCACATCCGTCAGGATCATGCCAATGCCGAGGGACGCGCCCACGCCGGCGAAGGCGACTCGCGTCGCGGATTTCAACAGCCGCAGCGCCTGCGGCAGCGCCGCAGTGCTGGCAGCAAGACCGGCAGCAATGTCTGCGGTGTAGTCGGGTTGAGCATCGCCCGTGCGTTCAGCGGCGGGTGCCTTCCCGGGACCGGTCAACTCGCGCAGGACGTGATACTTGAGATCCTGAAAGCCATCGTAGCCGGCAGCGCGGCAGGCACGGACCACGGTGGCGTCGCTCGTGCCGCACCATGCGGCGACTTCGCGCAGACTGTGTGAGGCCACGCGCCCGGGGTCGCGCAGGAGGCGGCGGGCGACGTCTGCTTCGCTGCGGCGCATGGCGGGGAGACTGGCGGCAAGAGATTCGCGGATGAGCATTTGCGACACAATGAAAAACCTTGTTGCACACGCAACAGGAATCTGCTTTTCGTTCCCCCCGCACCCATGAAGCCCATCACCGAACTCCTCACAACCGGCCCCGTCATCGGCGACGGCGGTTACCTCATCGAACTCGAACGCCGGGGCCGCGTGGACAGTGGATCGGGCCGCGAAAAAGTCGGCACGGGGCGCGGCAGCGGTCAGTTCACGCCGGAGGTGGCCATCGAGAATCCGGACGCTTTGCGCGAACTGCACCGGGAGTTTCTTGGCGCCGGATCGCAGGTGCTCCAGGCCCTGACGTTTTTCGGCACGCGGGAAAAACTGAACCGGGCCGGCTACGGCGCGGACACAGAGAGCATCAATTTTGCCGCAGTGAAGCTGGCGAAGGAAGTGGCCGGCGACCGGGCGCTCGTGGCGGGCAGCGTCTCCCGCACGCAGCTTACCGAGCGCGAAGGCATGGGATCGCTCGACAAGTCGCGTGACCACATCGCCGAGCAAATCCGTCTGCTCAAGGATGCGGGCGCGGATTTTCTGATTCTGGAAACTTTTTTTCACCTCGCCGAAATGAAGGTGGCGCTGGAGTGCGCCGCGGCGGCGGGAATGCCTGCCGTCGCGACGATGAGCTTTCGTCCGCTCATCACGCAATGCACCGACGGCCACACGCCGGCTGAGTGCGCCAAAGTGATGGCGGACCTCGGCGCCATCGCCGTCGGCGCGAACTGTGAGCAGGATCCGAAACGCATGATGCCGCTACTGCGCGAGATGCGCGCCGCCACCAGCGTGCCGCTGGCCGCACAGCCCGCCGCGTTCCACACCACGGACGAATGCCACAGCTTCACGCGGTTGCCGGCGTTTCCTGACGACCTCGAAACCATCCAGATTTCCCGCGGTGAATTTTTTGAGTTTGGGAAAATGACGCGCGCGGAAGGCATCGGCTACACCGGCGGCTGCTGCGGCTGCAATGCCGCCTACATCCGCGCGCTGACACGGGGAGTACACGCATGAACATCTTTATCCATCCTTCGCCTGACGCCGCCAACGCCGCCGCGGCGGCGCTGCTCATGGCGTGGCTCACGGAGCCGGGCGTCCGGAATGTCATGCTTGCCGGCGGCAACACGCCGTTGGAGCTTTACGGGATCATCGGCGCGCGGGAACCAAATCTTGCGCACCTGAACGTCTTCGCCCTGGATGAATATGTTGGCGTGCCGCCCGCTGAGCCGCGCAACTGCGCGAATCTCATCCACCGCTCCGCAATCGGGCCGTGGGGTGTGCCGGCGGCGCAGTATTATAGTGTGAGTTCCGCAGAAGCCGACGCCCTCGCCAGCGTGCAGGCACATGAGCAACGAATCAAAGATGCCGGAGGACTCGATGTCATCGTCCTCGGTCTCGGACAGAACGGGCATCTCGGATTCAACGAGCCTGGCAGCGCAGAGGACTCCGCGGCGCGAGTGCTCGATCTCGACGCGATCTCCATCGCCGCGAATAGGGAGTGGTTCGGCGGCGACTACGCTCCTGCGACAGGCGCGACGGTTGGAATGAAAACGATCCTCGCTGCCCGGCGCGTGCTTCTGCTCACGTATGGCGCACACAAGACTGCCGCCGCCGCGTCGATGATCGAGGGCCCGCGCACAATCCAGTGCCCAGCCTCACTGCTCCAGGGGCATCCTGCGGCACATGTGATTATCGACGAACCCGCCGCTGCGGGATTGCGGCCAACACTATGAACGCAACGCCCGGCCATCTTCTCGGCATTGATGTCGGCGGCACGAAAATCGCTGCCGGCATCCTCGCATGGCCGGATGGACGAATTCTTGCGCGGCGCATCATTCCGACGAACGCCGGGCGCGGCGGACGCGCGGTGCTGGATGATGTGCTTGGCCTGGCCCGGGGTCTGGCCAGTGAAGCGGGTGACGTCGCGGCCATCGGCCTCGGCGTGTGCGAACTGGTGGACCGTGAGGGCCGGCTCGCGAGCGCCAACTGCATCCCGTGGCTGGAACTGCCGGTGCAGCAGGAGTTGTCAGGTATCGCGCCGTCGGTCATCGAAGCCGACGTGCGCGCCGCGGCGCTGGCGGAGGCGCGGTTTGGGGCGGGACGCGGGCTGACGAATTTTCTCTACGTCACGGTCGGCACGGGCATCAGTTGCAGCCTCGTCATTGATGGCGTGCCGTGGCTTGGCGCGCACGGCGCGACCGGCACCATGGCCAGCAGTCCGCTGAGTATTCCCTGCGAGCACTGCGCACATATCAGCCGGCGCACGCTGGAGGAAATCGCGGCCGGGCCGGCGCTCGTGGCCCGCTTCAATGCCGCCGCCGGTCATGCCGCGAGTGGTCAGGAGGTGCTCGCCGCCGCCGCCGCGGGCAATGCGCTCGCAGAGAAAATCGTGGCGTCCGCGGGCGAGGCCCTGGAATCGCAGATCGGTCTGCTCGTGAACACGCTCGACCCGGAGGCGGTCATCATCGGCGGCGGACTCGGCCTGAGCGACGGGCCGTACTGGGATCATTTCATCGCCGCGACGCGCCGGCACATTTGGTCGGGCGTGCATCGCGACCTGCCGATCCTGCGCGCGACGACCGGCACGGATGCCGGCTGGATCGGCGCGGCCACGCGCGCGGCAGAACATTTTTCCGTCATTCCATCATCAACCACAGCAACACCATGAACCCACCCACACCTCTCAGCCGCCGCGATTTCACGATGTCCACTTTGCTCGCCACGGCGGCGCTCACCTCCGGCGTCTTCGCCGCCGACGCGCCGCCGAAACGCATCCGTACCGGCCTCATCGGCTGCGGCAGTGTCTCGGGGCAGTATCTGCCGCAACTCAAGCAGTCGCCGTTTGTGGAAGTTGTCAGTCTCTGTGACATCAGGCCGGAACGCGCCAGGCGGCGCGCAGAGGAGTTCGGGATCGCTCACCACTATCCCAACATCGAAGCCATGCTCGCCGGCGAAGCGTTCGACTTTCTTGTCGTGACCACCGACATGCAGGAGCACGAAAAGCTGAACCGCCGCGCGCTGGAGGCCGGAAAGCATGTCTGGAGCGAGAAACCGATCGCCAATACGCTGGCCGCGGGTCAGGCGCTTCTCAAAATGGCACTGGAGAAAAAGCTGCGGCTGTGGGGCGCGCCGATCACCGTGCAGAGTCCGCAGTTTGCTTTCATGGCGAAACAACTCGCCGCCGGCAAACTCGGCCGCGTCGCCTCCGCCCACGCGGACTACGGCCACGAAGGACCGGACTGGTCCGCCTTCTTCTACGAAAAGGGCGGCGGCTCCATGCCTGATCTCGCGGTGTATAACCTCACGAGTCTGACAGGTCTGCTGGGGCCGGTAAAAAACGTCACCGCCATGCTCAGCATCGTGACGCCGGAGCGCGAGATCCATGAGCGCGGCAAAATCAAAGTCACCGAAGAGGACAATGCCCACGTCCTGCTCGATCACGGCCAGGGTATAATCTCCCATGTGCAGAGCGGCTTCAATTTCTTCAATCCCAACGGCCACAACGGAAAGGATGAAACCCGTCACACAATCAGTATCGTTGGCTCCACCGGCTACATGGGCATGGTGGGCTACGACTGGCAACCACTCGGCGTGGACCTCGCGACGAAGGACTCGCCGAAGATGGATCGCCACGCTACGGATGCTCAGGGCTACGTCTGGCAGCAGGGTGCCGTGCTTGCCGCGGAGTGCCTCGTCACCGGCAAGGAACTGCTCGCCACGCCGGAACACGCGCTGCACGTTCTCGAAATCATCACCGCCGCCCGCGAATCGTCCGCGACCGGCAAACGCATCGCCCTGACCTCCACCTTCAAGTGGCCGGTGGTGCAATGAAAACCAGCCACCCTAAACGCGAGTGGGATCCCGCAAGGGACGTCACCCGCGCATCATCAGGAACCGGCAAACGCTGGTCCGAAGCTGCGGAAACATTCATCTGGACCGACGGCAACGGGGACGGTGCTCCTGACGCCGGGCACTGAGTCGGGAACAGCCCCCTCATTCCCGATCTCCAATCTGCAACCTGGCCTTCTCACCGCCGCCACCCGGAAAAGCAAATGCCTGGCAGCCATCCCTCCCGGACGCGACCGTGGAGACAAATCAACGAAATCAACCCAAACGCCGCGATTTCATGTGAGTAAGAGAACACCTCCGGTAACTTCACCGGCGCGCCGTGTCGCTGTTTGTGTGGACAAAAGCCGCAAGTACGGGCGGGGCGTTTTGCAAGGCATTGCGCATTTCGCCCAGGCGAACGGCACATGGTCCATTTACGTGCATCCGCGCTCCACGGGACGTTACCGTGCGGATTGGTTGAGAGACTGGCACGGAGACGGGGTGCTCGCTTTCATCGAAGAACCGAAGGTCGCTGATGCGTTGAGCAAGGCGCGCATTCCCGCGGTGGAGTTGTTTGGCCATCGGCTGGATTTGGGATTACCGCACGTTGGCAATGACGAGGAAGCCTTCGGTCGTCTCGCCGCGGAGCACCTCCTGGAACGTCGATTCAAGAATTTTGCGTTTTTCGGAATAGCCGGCGCCCTTTGGTCGAATCGCAGACACGCCGGCTTCGCAGACGCACTTCAGAAAGCTAATCCCACGCTTCAGGTCACCGCTCTGATTTGCGAGCCGGATGACGACGCGCCCCTGGGTGTTTGGGACTCGAACCAGGAGCAAGTGGCCCGGTGGCTTTCGCATCTGCCGAAGCCGCTGGGCTTGCTGGGGGCGAGCGATCGTCTCGCATTGCGAATTCTACATGCGTGCCGGTGCGGGCACATTTCTGTCCCTGAAGAGATCGCGGTCATCGGCGTGGACAACGACGAAGAAATCTGCCGCCTGGCCGATCCGCTCCTGACCAGCGTCATGGATGATGCCCGCAAGGTAGGCAACCGGGCGGCAGAGCTTCTCGATCTCTTGATGAGTGAGCCGGCCCAATCTGAGTCCAAAACGATCTTCATTCCGCCGCTGGGCATCGCGACTCGGCGCTCTACTGAATCAACCGCGTTGGACGATCCCCTCGTTGCGCGCGCGTGTCGAATCATCCGTGAAAAAGCGTGTTCCGGGCTGACCGTGCAAGAATTGGTGCAGGCGCTTAATGTTTCCAAAAGCCATCTCTACCAGCGTTTTCGGACCGTTTTGAACCGACTGCCGCATGAGGAGATTCTTCGGGCTCGCCTGCGCAACGCTCAATCCCTGCTCCGTGAAACGCAACTCCCGGTTGAGGAAATCGCCCTTCGTTGCGGGTTTGAACACCCTGAATACTTGAACGTGGCTTTTAAGCGCGAACTCGGCGCTTCTCCCAGCCGGTTTCGGCGGGATTTTCGCAGTCGATGAGCGCGTTGGGCGATTCGGACGATATCTCCGTTTATTTCGGAAGGAATCACCTACCGGAGCGGCAACTGCGCCCATAGAGTCTCAGTGTCCGAAGCAACTACTAACAACTCTAAAGCCTCACACTCGAATGCATATCCTATCAACTCTATCCATCATCGCTGCTCTTGGCTTCGGGATCACCCGGGTTTCAGCGGCTCTGCTTGCCTATGATGGCATCGACTATCCGGCGGGTTCCATTGTCGGCCAAAGTGGCGGCTTCGGCTTTGTCAACGCCTGGTCTCCGCAAACCGCCTACAATGGCGGTCTGAATGGTGCGACTGTCGTCACCTCATCCCTCGGCTACTCCGGTCTCGCGGTATCAGGCGGTGCGATTGAGGCTCTGCCAAATTACGAGTTTGCCGATCGCGAGTTTTTTGATCCGGGCCAGTCAACCGGCATTTACTACCTCAGCTTTTTGATCGCCAAGGGTCCCACTGCCGCGTCCGGCGGCTATGGAGGCTTGTCCTTTTGGGGCGCGAACAACGGAGGTGAGCAGGAATTTTTTGGATTCGACAACATTAACAACGTCCGTCACAACGACACCGGGCCAATCACCCCGATGTCCACTCTCCCATTCAGCGCGACGCTGCTCGTGTATAAGTTTGACCTGGGCGATGGTGCCTACAGCCTCTACGTCAATCCAATTGTGGGGGATCCAGAGCCAACCCCCAATGGCATCTTTTCCGGACCACGCAGTCTTGAGGCGATCGGTCTCAATTCCGAGGGCGGCTTCCTGCTGGATGAAATTCGCCTTGGCAACACCTTTGCCGACGTGACTCCGGCGCCGGTGCCGGAGCCAACAAGTTTGTCGCTGCTCGGTCTCGGCTTGCTCGCTTTCCGACGCCATCGCCGATAGCGCTCCTTTGAACCGGAAGGCACTTGGGAAAACAGGCCAACCAACGGATCGGCGTGATTGGGCCGATCAATCAGACGGCAGCGGATATGAGAACCTGTTGCCGTGTTGTTGGTTTTTCACGGAATTCCGGGGAAGATCTGACAAATTTTGACGAAACAGACCCCTACCTGCCCCGCCTCTCATTATCCAGACCCCTCCCGATGCACGCCGGCCTCAAAAGCAGTTTTCCGCGCCGCATCCGCCGCCGTCAGTTACTTGTTCAGCGACCCCAAATAAGCCGACACCGCGGCGGCGTCCGGGCGCGGCTTGTCCTTCGGCGGCATCTCGCCATGGCGCAGGCGATCGTGGACCTTCACCCAGCGCGACATGGTTTCCGCATCGTCGTACTTGGCACCGGGAGCCGACAGGGCCAGCCCGCCTTTCTTTGTCCCCGTATCGAAGGAGTTCGGGGCGGAGGCGCAACTAGACGGCGTATCGCACCGTCGACGCAACCTACGGTCTCGAAGTGTTCGCGGCGGCGGAGAAGCCGGATGCGGATTCGGGCGTGGTTTTCGCGCGCTTCACGCTGCGTGAAGGAAAAGCGGAGCGTGTCGCGGCGGTGGTTGATTTCAACGGGCAAATCCGCGCTACGGACGGCGCGTTGCTCAATGACAAAGGACAGACACTGGTCACATTCGATTCCGCCTGGGCGTGGGATGCGTCGGCAAAGAAGCTTGGCGCGCAGCTTGCTTCCGGACAATCGGCGGCGCTCGGAATTTTCACCCAGCCGTCGGCACGCGAGCAGCCTTCATTTACCGCCCGCGCCTACGACGAACAGCGATCGTCGTGCATTTGCGTCTGGCAATCGCTGCTCGATGCCGGCGTG
>JANNVM010000270.1:0-2840 GCA_031414455.1 Verrucomicrobiota bacterium | reverse complement strand
GGGCCGGGGGGGGGGCCACCCCAACCCCACGCCACAAACCTCTCCGCCGTCAGCTCCGGCCTGTTCAAATATCCCCGCGCCAGCCCATCGCCCCCGACATACATTTCACCGCACACTCCGACTGGCTGCGGCTCCAGCGTGGCCGGGTCCAGCACATACACCTGCAAATCACGGATAGGTTCGCCGATGACACTGCCGCCCGCGAGATCGTTCATGCTCAACGGACGATAAGTGACATGCACCGTCGTCTCGGTGATTCCGTACATATTAACAAGCCGCGGCTGCGCGTCTCCGTGCCGCTCAAACCACGGACGCAGGCTCTCCATTTCCAAAGCCTCGCCGCCGAAGATCACGAAACGCAGCGCCAGCGGCGTCGTAGCGCGCTCATCCGCGCGGAGGAGTTGGCGGAACGCGCTCGGAGTCTGGTTGAGCACGGTCACGTCTTCGCTGGAAAGCAGCGCGCGGAATTCCTCCGGCGACCGGCTGATCTCGAACGGCACCACCACCAGGCGTCCGCCGTAAAGCAGCGCGCCCCAGATTTCCCACACGCTGAAATCGAACGCGATGCTGTGGAAAAGTGTCCACACATCGTCCGGCCCAAAGCCATACCAGTGCTCGGTGCCGCGCATGAGTCGGGTGACATTGTGGTGTGTCACCACGCAGCCCTTCGGCGTTCCAGTGCTGCCGCTCGTGTAGATCACGTAGGCGGCATCGTCGCGGGAGTTCACCTGTGCATGGTTGGCATCAGTCAGATCAGACTGATCTGTCGGATCAGTCCCATCCAGCAACAGCACCCGCGCTTTCGTCTCCGGCACGCGCCCGGCCAGAGACTGCTGCGTCACCAGCACCGGTGCCGCTGCATCCTCCAGCATGAACGCCAGCCGGTCCACCGGACAGCTCGGGTCTATCGGCAGGTAAGCGCCGCCCGCTTTCAGAATGCCCAGCACCGCCACCACCATCCGCGGCGTGCGCTCCAGACAAAGCCCCACGAGCGATCCCCGCTGCACACCCATCGCCCGCAACCGGTGCGCGAGACTATTCGCCTGCGCGTTCAGCTCGGCATAAGTCAGGGACATGCCGCCGCCTTTCACCGCCACGCGGTCAGGATACTGCGCCGCCGTGTCCTCAAACCACTGATGCAAACACCGCTCCTCCTCCGGTGCTCTGACATCCGATGTCAGGCCCGACAGCATGAGCGCGCGCTCCTCGCCCGTAAGCAGCGGCAGCCGCGCCACGGAAGTCCCCGCCGCTGTGAGCAACGCATCCAGCACCGTTTGATAATGCCCGAGCCAGCGACCAATGGTCGCCGCATCGTAGAGCGCCGTTTGCCATGCGCAGACGAGGCGGATCGCCGCGTCGCTGTGTTGCAGATAGAAGCTCGCCTCGAATGACAGCCGCCGCTTCGCATTCATCTCCACCGTGCCGCTGATCCCTGCGAATGACACCGGCTGGACCATGGTCTCGAACGAAAAGCTCAACGGCACCAGCCCGCGCCGGCTCGCCGCGGAGACGTGCGGCAGTTGCTCCAGCACTTCGCCGAAGGTCACGCCCTCGTTCTCCGATGCGTTGAGAACTTCATCGCGCGTGGCCTTCAAAATCGAATCGCCCGTGTCGTCCGCCGCATGAGTGAAGCGCAGCGGCAGGAACTGCACGCAGTGTCCCACGAGGTCAGGCAGATTTCGCGAAATCTGCGCCGCGGACGGCGTGCCGATGATGAAGTCGCTCTGCCCGGAAAGCCGGTGAACGAGAATGCGGAACGCTGCCAGGGTCACATGATACGGCGTCGTTTTTCGCTCCGCACAGAAGCAATGCAGCTTCGCCGTGAGTTCCGCCGGCAGTTCGCGCGAGGTCATCGCGGATTCGTAGCGCGGCGCGCTCGTGCGTAGGCGATCCGCCGGCAGCGCCAGCGGCGCGGGCACGGTGGCGAACTTCTCCTTCCACCATGCCAACTGTTCTGCGTGCTCCGACTCAGCACGGCGCGCTGCCTCCTCGCCGGCATAAGCTGTGTAGGATGCAGATCCGGACAGCGACGCCCCTTCATACAGGCGGCAAAACTCCTCCACCACCACTCCGAAGGACCAGCCGTCGCACACGATGTGATGAGCCGTGAGGATCAACTCCGCTTTCGGGCCGCCACCGTTCTGGGGCGTAATGAACGCCAGCGTCGCGCGCACCATCGGCCCGGCGCTGAGGTTGAAGGGTTTCAGAAAATCCTCCTCAGCGAGCGCGGCGGTGTCGCCGGTCTTCACCGAGCGCAGCGACCATTCCGGTTTCGCCGCGACAGTCATTGTCATTCCATCCGCGCTGAAACTGGCGCGCAACGCGTCATGCCGCGCCGCAATCTCGCGCAGCACGCGTTCCACCTTCTCCGCGTCCACCGGGCCGGTGAGTTTCAGTGTTAGACTCTCGTGACAGGCCAGCGAGGCATCCGCACTGAGTTGCGACTGGAGGAACATCTCGCGCTGCGCAGGCGTCGTCGGCACTGTTACAGGCTGCGGTGCGCCACCAGGCAGGAAGCCGCCGCCTTGAAGCGCAACGATGCTTTCCCTGAAAGCGGCGAGCACTTGCTCCAGATTAGAGTCGGTGTGCGCCAGGCTTACGAAATTCCCGCGCCCTTCCCAGATGTGGACGCCGCGCAGTCGCAGATGGTAGAATAGCAGGCTGAAGTGTTTCAGCGACGGCTCCGGATGCAGCATCCACAGGCTGCTGTAGCGCGAGATGTGCACGGGCACGCCGCTGTCGGCGAAGATGGCGTTCAACTTGTCCACGAAGCGCGCGGCTTTGGCGTCGTTGTCTGCTTGGAGTGCGGGGCCTTCGGTTTTCAGCTTGTTCAGCACGGC
>JANNVM010000269.1:0-7861 GCA_031414455.1 Verrucomicrobiota bacterium | reverse complement strand
AAGGCCGAGCGCCGCCACGCCGCGCACGGTTTCATCTTCATCGTGAACGAAGGGGTGCAGTTCGGCTTTCGGCATGGCCTGAAGATCGAGCAACGCCAGCAAGGCAGCGCTGCGGACTCCACCGCGTTTGTCTTGAAGCAGAGGCCGCAACTCCTCCGCGCCAGCGAGATCCCTCAGCGCGTGCCAGGTGGCGTAATAGGTCATGCGATCCTTCTCCGTCGCGGCGTGGGCAATGAGCGGCGCGGTGAGAATCGCGAGCCGGCCTTGATGCACCGCCTGCACGGCGGCGAAACGCACGCGGGCTTCCTTGTCAGCGAGTGCGGATGCGATCACGGTTTCGAGCGTGGCAGACTTTCGCTGACCGAGGATGCGGAGGGCCTGGAGCCGTGGATTCAGCGGCGATGACAAATCCGCTGCGATCCTGACAAAGAAATCATCCTCCGCACCGGCGCGCATCAGCGCCCACAGCGTCCACGTTTCCTGCGCCTGACTCAGCGCGCCGCTTTTCCATGCATTGATGAGTTCCGGTTGCGCGGCCTTGCCACGACGCGCGAGTTCATCCTGCGCATCAATGCGCCGCACGGGCAGCAGACTATCAAACTCCGCGAGCAATTGCGGCACGGTCATTTTGGCGAAGGCAATGGCTGATGGCGGCGGCAGCGGCTTCGCTCCCGTGGGCATGATGCGGTAGATGCGGCCCTCGTTGCTCATCTGGCCGTCCTTGTCCCACTCGACGCCATAGCCGCGGCTCCAGCCGAGAATATAGAGCGCGCCATCCGCACCGAACGCCATGTCCACCGGACGATAGAGCGGGCGATCTTTTTTGGCCGAGATGAAGTCCTGCCACTTCCCGCCCGCTGGCTGCAGCAGCGCGCCTTTCCAGTCGGCGCGATAGAGCTGCGTGGACTTCAGCAGCCAGTCATTGATGAGCCACACGCCGCGATACGCCGCGGGCCACGCCGGCGAGTCCGCATAGATCACGCCCGTGCCGCTGCCGGTGAACACCGGCCCGCTGACCGGTGCCGTCGGCAGATGATTTTCACCCGTCCAGTGCGTGCTCCACGCGTGCGACCAGCCGAAGTCCGCGCTGTAAAACGGCATGAACAAACGGTCGCCCTCGTTCTGATCCTGATCCGTGCCCAGCCACTCAAAGTCATGATCAAATGCCATGCCGTAGGGATTGCGCAGCCCGCGGGAAACGATCTCCAGATTCGCGCCGAGGTCATCGCAGCGCAGCACGCCGCCTTTCTGGCCCCAGTCGTCCTCTGGATTCTGGTAGGTGCGCTGGTAGGTGTCTTTGCTGAAAGTTTTCGGCGCAGGAAATTCCGGCGCTCCCGCCGGTCCGGAAAATCCCGCCAGTTCACGAAACGGCTTCGGCGCGATCCGCTCCGGCTCGCCTTTCACCGCCTCTTTCATCGCGAGCCCCTTGCTGTTGCCTTTGGTCATGTAGAGCCTGCCATCCGGTGCCCAGTTCAGGCCGTGCAACGCGTGCTCGATGTTTCCGATGTCCGTGAAGACGCGCACATATTCATCTGCCACATCGTCGCCATCCAGATCGCGCACGATGGTGAGGTCGGGCGCATTCGCGACCCACAAATCGCGCCCATGCCATGCGAGGCCCTGGACGCAATTGAAGCCGGTGGCGAACGTGTGCGTCTTGTCCGCCACGCCATCGCCATCCGTGTCCCGCACGAGGAGCACGCTGTCCGGCGGCGTCTGCGGCGTGGGATTCCGATACTGCGGCCCCATGCTCACAAACATCCGGCCCCGCGCATCGAACGCGAGGGAACACGGATTCCGCAGCAGCGGTTCCCTCGCAAACATCGTCACCGCGAATCCCTCCGGTGCCTCGGGCAGCGCGTCGAGACTGGCGGCATCATCGAAGTTCCATGCCGTGCGCGGCTTGGCGGGAGTCGTCTGAGCATCGGCGCTAAAGCACAGCAGCAATGAGGACAGAATCAGGTGGTGTACTTTCATAAGCGGAAAGGAAAATGGATTAACAGGAGGGAACAGAGATAACGGAGAAAGGATCAGTTAAACCAGCGCCGCGACTCACTCAAAAGCTCATGGAGGGGTTCCTATTTCTCCGCAATTTCCTTCTTTATCATGCCAATGGCGCCGAGGGTAGTCGTGTGCTTGGCCGGAACGCCGACCTGCTCCAGGCACTCCTCCGGCCGGAACATCAATTGCGTCCACGTGAAGCTCCAACCGGGGCCTTTGAAAGTCGCCGTCCATGGATCGAAGCGAACCCGAACTGTCTCCCGCCCTTCCTGCGCCACGGTGAACCGCAACTTCAATTGGCCGACGTCGAAAACCTGCTCGCTGCCGATGGATTCATCGTGAACCGCCACTTCAAATCCAGCGTTACGGCACTCGCGATAGAACCGCCGTTCCGGTTCGCGGATCAGCAGCAACTCAGCGACGTTTTCAGCCTCGTTGAGTGCGAGCCGCGTTGTGAACGCGAAGCGGGGCATCGGCTTCACATACTTCCGCATTGGCACCACCGGCTTCGGGTTCTCCAGACGGAACCAAATGTAGGGCTTCTCATCGCTTGCACCTTGAGAGGATGCCGGAGGCTGCGGGTGGATCTCCCGCCGCTCGCCGAAATGAACGGACTTGATTGCGGCTTCGTAGGCAACGCCACTTTGTCCCGGGAAGCTCGTCTCGCTCAGAATGAAGAGGATAAAATCTGCCCGCAGCCGCAGTCCCCACTTCTTGTGCTTGTCGTAGGGCGAATGGTAAATGCCTTGCGCCAGAATGTAATCAAGGTGGGCTCGGGTCGGAACCACAGCGATAAGCCCATACTCGTGTGCCCACTCAATGCGCTGGCGCTCATTGGCTGTGCTAAGCTCCACCGCCGTGTCCTCGACGGCGTCGGCGGACATTTCGATGATGCGCTTCAAGAGCTTCGTCACTTCTTCGCGGCGTGACGGCAGGAACGGAACTCCGCCAACTCCCACTTTACCGATGGCCTGGACAAAACGGTTCTTGTCGGCGTCGGCACCGGCATAAGGGTAGAGGACGAACGCACCCACCGTTTGCTGAACCCATTGGCGATAACCCAAATCCCACACGGTTGACTCCGCCGATCTCGGCCCAGAACTGGACAACTGTTCTGCGACAATCTGATCGCGGTAAGCATGCATTCGGTGAATCGCATCAGGCGGCGGGCCGGGCGCGAGATACGTCTTGATGTAAGCGGGATCAGACTGCAGCCGGTATTTGGCGTCGAAGACATATCGAAATGGCTGCGATTGTCCCTGCTTGAAGATCTCGAGGGTATTGTCTGGCTTGCAGTCTCCTGTGGGGGTCGAGTCTTCGCGGTTATAGATCACCCGAAGGCACTCCTCTCCGTCCTTCTCCATGCTGAGCACCGACCGTTTGCCCTTCACCAGTTCGAGAGCCACGCGACGTTGGGTGACGTTGAGCCACGTCGGTCGACGCACCGTCAGCTTCAATTCCTCGCGCAGAATTCCCGCCAGGGCGACGAAGCACCACAACTCATAAAGCGTCGCGAGGTCTTTCTCCGGCATCTCAAGTGGTCCACCTCCGATTTCGAGAACGGAATCGAGCGCGATCGAGGAACTGAAGAACTCGCGATAACCGGGCGTGAGATGCAGCGCCAGCGTCGGAGAGACATGCGCGTGCTGCCCTGATAACTCAGCTAGAAAGGTCTGCGTCTGAAAGTGTCGTAACCGATGATCAGCTTCCTCGAGAAACCCTGTCCAAGAGGCGAACCTCTCGCGCTTCTGCACGCCGGCGAGTTGCCCGAGGAGACGCCGGAGACGGCTTCGCATCTTGCCAATGGCAGCCGCAACAAAGCGATTCTCGGGTGTGTCCGCCGTCAGGGTCTTCCTCACATAAGGCAATTGCGGCGAAACCCAGGAGCGGCCATGAGCGGTGAAGTGTCCCGTGGCGGCGGGCGCACACTTGCTGGCGTTTCGGCGCAGATATTGCCGCACCGCAGCGCTCGGTCGTGAGGCTCGGTTCGCTCGGGACAGTTCGTGAGTGACCTCTACCCGTTGCAGCGGCGACCGAACAATCGTTTCCAATGCCTGAACCATCCGGTGAAACTCTTCCCTCAGCATCGCCAGCCAGTCGATGTCATTGGGACGGGACCGCGCCCCACGTCGCAGCATCTGGAAAGTCCGGCCGTAGAGTTCAAAGACCAGCGAACGCACCTCCATTTGCAAATCGGCCCGGAGTTCGAGTAGGTCCGTCCGGTAGTCCAGCTTGGTGGGAAAGACTTCGAGTCGCAGGGCAAACAGCCGCATCTCGCCGCGCCATACTTCCAGATCCGTGTATCCCACCTCGGACTGAAAGTTCACAGGCACTGCGTAGGCCTCCTGGGTGCCGATACGGCGGCGGCCCGCCAGCAAGTCGGTGCCACGCAACAGCAGCTTGACCGATGGTCCGCTTGTTGCCTCAACCACCAAATGAAACTGGTAAGTCGTCTGCTCGAAGAGGAATGGAACGGTGCTGATCGAGCGACTGCCCTCAATTGATTCGGAGAGCACCGACAACGTCGCGGAGGCTCCATTCTGAATCGAAGTCAGACTGGTTCGCGCCAAGGCAGGGCTGGCGGTGAGGCTTGCCTCAGGCGACGGCCCGAAGATCGAAAACTCGGCGACCCCGGGAAGTGAGAGGCTTATGAGATCGCCTTCCGGTTTCATACTCAGGCAAGCCAGAACGAAGTGAAGTTCTCCTCGCGGAACAGGATCAGCATTCCGGCGATCTTGCGGACAATCGCTGACGCTTCACCGTCCACTCGTAGCGCTGCAAGCTTGTGAGCGAGTTCGGGGTCATTCTCGTCGGGAACATCGGAATCCCCCTTCAGCCGCTTCAACAAACTCATCAGCAATTTTTCCACCCGGGGAGAACTGCCCTGAACACGCGGAAGTATCTTCTGCAGCACAATTGCCTCGTTTATTTCTTCGTCGCTCAGTCCTGCATCGCTGGCGTAGACCGCAAAGGAACTCGCTTCATCTCGGACTCGATAGCCGACTTCAAAGCCAGCCAGACCAAGATCCTGATTCAGTTCGCTGATCGTCTGAGCGATCTGCTTGGCCTTCTCTCGATGAGCTGGTAGCAGGTCCTGGAGAGTCGTGAACTCCGGCCTGAAGAACGACTGATCGAGGTTCAACGGAGGCACATCAGCAGCCTTCACCTCTTCATCGAGACCCTGAAGCAGATCGATGTCGTTGAACTCAATCGTATTTGCGCGGTCGAGCACCTTCCGGCTGAAAGGCTGGGTCGTCTCATCCATGTTCACCGTGCCAACCACATAAAGATTCTCGGGCAGTCCCAGCGGCTGTAAACGGCCTTTGAGATGGTTGAGCGCCTCCAGAACAGGCGCTGAAAGCCCGGTGGTCTTCATTTTCTGCAACTGAGATTCCTTGAGGATCGGATCTGTTGTAATAGACATCCCGTCCTTGCGCCGCGACTCGATGATGCTCAGGAAATCCGAGAAGTAGTGCTCGACCCGTGCAAGATTCATCTCATCGAGGCACACAAAGAAAGGCTTCGCCGGATTGCGGTGGGCCAAAAGAAGGGGGGCAATGAGTTGTCCGGGAATGAAGTCGCCATTGAGATCAAAGAAGCCAAGCAGCTCGGAACTGTCGTTCCAATCCGGGCGAACTGGGATCATCGTGAAGTGCCCATTCACAACAGTTGCTCCACTCCCTTCGGCAAACAGGCGAACCAAGCGCGACTTCCCCGTGCCTGAGTTTCCTGCGAGAATCACGAACGGCTTTGCTTTTAGAGAGGCTAGCAGCCGACGAATTGACGCAATACCAAAGCGGAACGACCGAGAGAGCGCATACTTATACAAGTATTGAGTTACCTCGACTGTTGATTTCGCCTGCGACGGCGGAACTGGCGGAGGAGGAACTGGCGCGGGAGGTAGTGGAAGTGGGTTCTCGTTCGGATGCTGGAGTCCTAATGCAAGGGATCGCGCCCATTCGTCCAATGGACCACACTTCTTAATAAGGCGCTGCTTGGTGGCGTCACCTACCCTAGCCAATCCCAACGGGGCGTTCGGTGTGAACTCTGCTGTCGCCGCCCACTCAGCTATTGTCATCGAGATCGGCCAAGTTTGGTCAAGCAGGTAAACCAGTTCGAAATCTGGATCCATCCAGATCGCTCTGGCCAGCTCGCGGTCCTGCCGGGTTTGGTAAATCCTACCCGCAAAGTTATACTTATTCACCAAGCCTTGCCCGCTCATGGTGTAAAACAAGCAGACGTCACCAGCCTTCATACGCTCCAGGACGTTTGGGGTGTTATTATTGCCCGGGCGAGCCCCCCATGCGAACAAGGGAGAGGGCAGTCCAAACCTTCCTAATACTTCTGATGGGATCGGAGCACTGAGAGAGCGTGGAATATTCAAAAATGAGGCACTGTCAGAAGCAGGAACGGTCCAGAGGTTCATAATTCATTTTCCTTTTTATGTTGAAACAATTCCAGCGCAGTGAGGAACGGCTCATTGAGGTCCATGCCCGTATCTACTTCCGGCGCGATGCGTTTGAAGCCCGCGTGCATGAGGCACATGAGTTGGAGGCCGGAAAATGTTTCGCCGGGGAGTTCGCGCAGGGTGTAGGTCTTATCCGGGCTGGCGTAGTCGAGACCTCTCTGGCCGAGCAGGCCTATTTCGAAGGCAATGTCCCGGACTTTTTCCGTGGGGAGTTTCTCGTAACGCTCGAGGGCGCTAAGGAGATACCAGACGGCGGCTGGGTGTTTCTGCTCCAGGAGTTCGGGATTGGTCGTGCCCTCACGGCGAGGTTCTGCGGTGGGCGCATGGTGTCCCGGGTCTGGTTTCCATGCATACCAACCGCGCAGGCCGAGCATGTCGGCGAACTCGTCGACCAGGGCGTATTCCTCGCCCGGACTAAGACTGGAGACTGCGATAGGCTTCACCCGCTGCATCCAATGTTTGTAGAGTCGTTGCGAGAGGGGGAAGGTCTCAAGTTTTCTATATGGGGCGGCGTAGGCAGTGGCGGCGTGGAAGAGGTCGTCCAGAAAGAGGCTGTAGGCTCCGTTGAGGGCGAGACTGCTCTTTAGAATGATCTGAGGAGTCATCCTGCGGATTTCAGGATCACTGTTTGCCTGCAAGGCTTCCCTGGCCATGATCCGCAGGGACAGATACTGGGCGGGGCGGAGCAAGGGGAAAGCGTCGTGAAGGTGACGTTCGATGATCATGTCCAGAGGACAGTTGAACAGGAATCCGCACAAGCCGGCAGTCAGGGAGAGGGTGACTTGAGTGATGGAGTCGTCCGTGTAGCCCTGCTTCTCCCATTTCCGGATGTCACCGGAAACGGAGCGGATGGCCGTTTCACGGGTCTTGGCGGTGGTGGTGAAGAACAGGTTCCGGCCAGCCTTCCGGGCCTCGCATTCAAGCTTGAGGTGTGTTAACTCATGGGTCTCCAAATGCGCGACGAGTTCCTGAGGGTAGCCCTTTCTGGTGCTGAGCAGATGGTAGTCCCGATCATGCTTCCATGCGATTTGGATTCTGGCACCGACCTTGTCCGCAAATTCCGTTTCCTCGATGCGGATGGGGAAACCGGAAAGTTTCTCCATCTCGGCTTTGTAGTTCAAGACCTGCTTAAAGGCTTCGGAGTGGCATTGAGCCGCCGCTTCCATTTGGAGTTTGCCATAAAGCAGGCGGGCATTGTCGTAAACTGGCTGAGACCGGACGTCCTGCATCCTGGCTCTGGCGAAAAGCCGGGTGAGCGTGGCGAGCGCCTGTTCAGTTCTGGACGATTACTGGAACAGCGAATTCCAGAGGGTCAATCGCGAGGTGGCTGCCGCACAAAACACCCGGCTGGTTTTCTTCGGTGATTCGATCACCTGGTCATGGTCGCTCGGA
>JANNVM010000268.1:0-2345 GCA_031414455.1 Verrucomicrobiota bacterium | reverse complement strand
TGTCAGGGACAGTCTGCGGCTGAGACAGCCGCACGACTCTACTCTGGCCAGGAACGAAGAAGGGCCGTTCTCCACGGAGGAAGACCGGCCCTGATTGGTTTGGATGACCCGGATCAATTCACCCTGACCGTTAGAGGATCGCAGAACGGGCCGGTGCCCCTGGAGCCGACAGCGCGGACGCAGATGGTTAGCTGAGTGCCGGGTGGAACTACAGGGAGAGGAATAAGTGATGGCCCACGGTTCGAGGGAAAGCCGGAACTCTTTGATGCCGCGCTCCAGATCGGCAAGCCCGGCGAGTTGCTGGCGAAGCGCATTGGAAGCGGCGTCCCCATCAGTGGTGACAGGCAGCGCGGCATAAACGGGCGTGCCATTCATGCCAACGGCGACGCGGTAGATCTGGGCCTCCAGTTGCGCATAGGTCATGGAACTGGTTTCCAACGGTCCCGTGCTGGCGCAGGTCACCGCCCTTCGAGTCTGGTTATGGCTGCAGGACAACGACGCCCCGTCGGAGTGGTGGCTGATGCGCAGGGTGCAGAGCGACGGCACACAAAAGCATACGCTGATCAACGCCCCCGCAGACACCCGGCTGGAAGTGCTGGCACGGTGGGCAGGGGCAGCGGTTTTTCGTGGAGCAAACCTTCAAGAACGCGAAGAGCCATGCGATGTCGGCTTTTGCGGCCATGCCACTGGCGGTGCAGAATTCGACCACCTTCGCCGGGACGACCGAAGTCACGATGTCAGGGGACAGGGCAGAGGGAAGAGGGCAGGTGCCGGGAACCGAGAACCGGGAACCGCCGGTCCCACGCTTGACGCCGCGGTTCGCCGGATGACTGCTCCGGCATGACACGGGCACTGCTGATTCTCACCCTGGCCACGGCGGCGATGGCTGCCGCGGATGATTTCGTCGGTCCTCCGGCTCCGCCCTGGGCGGAAGCGGCACCGCCGGCGCCTGACAAACCTGCCGGCCAGGCACCGGCTGGCATGGTGTGGATTCCTGGCGGCTCGTTTATGATGGGCTCCGAACACAAGCCGCACGAAGGACCGGTTCATAAAGTGACGGTGGATGGATTCTGGATGGACGCCACGGAAGTCACCAACGCGCAATTTGCCGCGTTCGTAAGGGCGACTGGCTATGTGACGACCGCTGAAACGGTACCGAAGCTCGAAGACTTCCCCGAGGAAGACCGGCCCAACATTCCCCCGGACATGCTCAAGCCCGGAGCGAACCATTTTAAGAAGACAGAGTCTGCGGTGCCGTTCAATAATCCGCTTCAGTGGTGGGAGTACAAATTCGGCAGCAACTGGAAGCAGCCCGACGGCCCCGGCAGCAGTATCGCGGGCAAGGATGACTATCCGGTGGTGAACGTGTCTTATTTCGACGCCGAGGCCTATGCAAAATGGGCCGGCAAGCGTCTCCCGTCCGAAGCCGAGTGGGAGCGTGCGGCCCGCGGCGGGAAAGAACAGCAAAAGTATGTGTGGGGAAACGAGTTCCGCCCCGGCGGCAGATGGATGTCGAACATTTGGCAGGGAGAGTTTCCGGTGAAGGACGCGGCGGAAGACGGTCATCACGGTCCGGCACCGGTGAAATCCTATCCTCCGAATGCCTGGGGACTTCATGAAATGTCAGGAAATGTCTGGGAGTGGACGCAGGACTGGTACTCGGAAACTTACTATGCGAAAGGTCCGGAAAAGAATCCGAAGAACACGGTGCCCGACAGCAACAATCCCCAGGGCCGTCCCTGCCGCACGATCCGCGGCGGTTCGTGGCTCTGCAACGACTGCTACTGCGAGGCCTATCGGGCGGCCGGGCGCCAGGAGACGACGCCGGACACCTCATCGAATCACGCCGGGTTCCGCTGTGTGAAGGACCGCTGACGGAAGCGCGGCAATGCCCGGAGCCGTTTTTCCGCCGGATTGCGCGCAACTTTCCCTTTCCTCTCCCGAACTCCCGGTCTAAACGCCCAGCCATGACCTTCTCCGTATTTTTTCGCTCACTCGCCGCGGCGCTCATTGCCGCGGTATTCGCCGGCAGCCTGACCAGCTGCAAAACCGCCTCCACCACTGCCTCCACCACCCGCGGACGGATCACCTCGGATCAGTTCGATCCGCCGGCCCACCGGCCGAAGAACCCGTCCGCGGTGCGTGTCAAGCTCAGCACCGGTGCCCAGCGCGTTTATGTCGTCGAAGGCGACCGCGTCCTTCTCGCCACCCCCTGCTCCGTCGGCACCGCGAGTGCGCCGACTCCTCAAGGCACCTTCCGCATCTATAGCAAAAATGCCACCCGCCGGCGCATCAGCCAGCCGGATGCGGGCTATCCCATGGCCTACTGGATGGAATTCAAGATG
>JANNVM010000267.1:0-9278 GCA_031414455.1 Verrucomicrobiota bacterium | reverse complement strand
CAGGTCGCCGAAGAGTTCGCGCGCCTCTCCCTCTTCCGTCCGAAAGTCCACGCCGTCCCTATTTACGGCGGCGCCAGCTATGACCGGCAATTCTCCGAGCTTCGCAAGGGACCACAGATCGTCATCGGCACTCCCGGACGCGTCATTGACCACCTCCAGCGCGGCACGCTCGACCTCTCAGAGGTGAAGCTCGCCATCCTCGACGAATGCGACCGCATGTTGGACATGGGCTTTAGAGAAGACATGGAGCGCATCCTAGCCTCCGCGCCGAAGGAAAGACAGACGGTCTTCTTCTCCGCCACCCTGCCCCCGCCCATCAAGCGCCTCATCGAACAGTTCTCCCGCAGCCCGGAGCACATCAAAATCGAAAGCACCGCCATGACCGTCCCCACGGTCGAGCAGGTGTACTTCGACGTTCCGCCGCGCGCCAAGCTCGATGCCCTGACGCGGCTTATTGATGTTCACGATGCCCGCCTCTCCATCGTCTTTGCCAATACGCAGCGCACCGTGGACGAACTGGCCGATGCGCTCATCGCGCGCGGTTATGCCGCCGACCGCCTGCATGGCGGCATCAGCCAGATGCTGCGCACGCGCACGATGGCCAAGTTCAAGAAGAGTGAATTCGACATCCTCGTCGCCACCGATGTCGCCGGCCGCGGCATTGACGTGGAGGATCTCGATCTGGTTATCAATTTTGACCTCCCCTACGATCCGGAAGACTACGTCCACCGGATCGGCCGCACCGGACGGGCGGGCCGCAAGGGTGTCGCCCTAACGCTCATCAGCGGGCGGGAGGTCTATCGGCTACAAAACGTCGAACGTTTCACGCGTCAGCGCATTCGCCGCGGCTATGTGCCCACCTGGGATCAGGTGGAGGAAAAGCGCATGTCTGAAGTGCTCGACAAGATCCGCGCCACCATCGAAGGCGGCCACCATGCGGCTCAGGGCATCTACATAGACCGTCTTATGGACGAAGGGCACTCCGCCACCGACCTTGCCGGCGCGATGCTCCATCGCTTGCTGGAATCTGAAGGAATCGAAATGCAGAAACCCGGCTCCTCCGACCCGTTTGCCCGGAAGGACGCGGCTCCTGTCCGGCCCGCCGCAGCGAGGCCGGAAGCGAAACCCGTTCCCGTCGCCAAAAAGCCGACTCCGGCCCGAACAGAGGCTCCCATGGTGGAACCGGCAGCGTCCAGCGTGGTCGGCGAGCGCCCGTACGCTGAAGACAAACCTTCGTCCAAAGAACCGGAAACGGTCTCCGCCCGGCCCGGGCCCGCAGTCAAAGAGGCCAAATGGCCTCAGCAGGACAACGACCACCAGGATACGCTGGCCAGGCCGCCCGTTCCGGAAATTGCTAGCGTTTCCGCGGTGCGGAAAAGCCCGCAGCGCGCTGACAAAGATGTTCCGGATGCCAAAGGTCCGGACGTGAACGTCAAGGCAGGCCAAAGCGATGTCGAAGCCGCCGCTGTGATTTCGTCGAAGCCTGCCCCGAAACCGGCGAAGGCAGCGAAGCCCGCACCGCCGGCCGTGGAAACTCCCCGTGAGGAAGTCCCGCCAGTCACTGCTGAGCCCACCCTTGTTGAAGCCCCGGAAAGCGTGACTGCCACTGCTCCCGCTGCCGCAAGGCCGGCGAAGAAGGCCGCTCCAGCCCCGGAAGTTTCCAGGGAGGCGCATCCTGCCCCGGAGGAAATTACTCCGAAAGCTGAAGGCGAAGAAATCGCGCCTGTTGTTAGTGAGGCCGTGAAGCCGTCAAAGAAGGCCGCGAAGGCCGAAAGTATTCCCGAGGAGGGCATTCCTCTGTCGCCAGCGGGCCACAAGGGGCGGGCCGCAGCCCGTTTTGACGCCGAAGTGGAAGCGGTGGCGGAAGAATTTGAAGACCGCGGCGAGTACGGCGGCAAGCCGCGTGCTGAGAAAGCGGACCGTGGTACTGCTGAAGGGATCGACAATCCGAAGGCCCCGGCGGGCCCCCGGCAACTGCCGGCGCCGGCGAGTGGTTATAAATGGATCACGCTCACCCTTGGCAATAACGATGGCATTGCCGCCCGCGATGTCGTGGACGCCATAACAGAAGGCGGTTCCTTTGACGGCAAGGCCGTGGGCCTTATCAAAATCCATGACGCCGAGACGGACGTGCAGGTGCGTTCCGAACATGCCACGGAGATTGTCGAGACTCTCGACGGCGGCAACTTCGCGGGGAAAACCGTGAAGGTTTATTTCTCCCGGACGGCGGTCAGTCCCTGGGAGAAAAAAGGCGGTAAGTTTGACGACAAGCGAGGCGGCTTCGGCAAGAAGCCCGGCGGATTCGGCGGCAAACCGGGCGGATTCGGCGGCAAGCCCGGCGGATTTGGCGGCAAACCCGGCGGATTCTACAAAAAGCCCGGCGGCTATGGTGATGCTCCGCGCAGCACCGGCCCGCGTCCTGACAGTTATCGGCCGGATCCGGACCGCCCTCGTCCCTATGGCCGTCCCGCTGCCGGTGGCGCACCGGGTGCCTCCGGGCCGCCCCGTCCGTTCCAGCGTGATGACCGTCGCGACGACCGGCCGAGGGGGAATTTCCGCGGAGGTGATGACAGCCGCGGCGGACCTCCGGGCAGCGGCCCGCCGAAGCGCTACGGCTCTCCCAAAAAGGGCCCGGGGCGCTGGTAATTTTACTCTGTGACTTATTCGGGGAGTGGCGGGTCGGAGCCGCCATTTGCATCCCCTCCGCCGCAGGCGCATTTCCTTCCCAAATGGAAAAAACGGCCTTCTGCGCGCCTGAACCGGTGACGCCGGTGATGCCATAGCGACTGTACCCGTCAATCAACATCCACAGCCGCTGCCGCAGCCGGCGCGGCGATCGGCGAGCTTTTTTTCCAGCGCCAGGGAGGTGGGCGTGATGGAAAGGCCGCCGAGGGCGGTGCAGCGGAGTTCGCGCGGCATTTGGGTGGAGACACGCTTCGCGGTCTCAATCACTTCATCCAGCGGAATGATGGGGTCGTATCCGGCGAGGGCCATGTTCGCGCAGGACAGCGCGTTGGCGGCGGCCATCACGTTCTTGCCGAGGCACGGTGCCTCCACGCGGTTGCCGATGGGGTCGCAGATGAGGCCGATCATACTTTGGAAGGCCATGCTCGCGGCGGCGACGGATTGAGTGAGGGTGCCGCCGGCCATTCCCACCAGTGCGGCCGCGGCCATGCTGGCGGCGGATCCGCCCTCGGCCTGGCAACCGCCGACTTCTGCGGCGAACGTCCAGCGTGTGGCGATGAAGACACCGATCAGTCCGCTGGCGAGCAGGGCTTTGGCCATCACGGTTTCGTCGAGTTCCATCGCCTCGGCCATAGCGATCACCGCACCAGGCAGTGCCGCACAGGCACCGGCGGTAGGCGCGGCAACGATGACACCCAGGGAGCTTTTCACTTCCATCAGCGAGGTCACGTAAAGAATGATGCGGTTGAGCGCCCCGCCATCGAGGAGGCGGCCGGCTTGCATCAATTCATGGAACTTTCCGCACTGATGCCCGAGGACGCGGTCTTCGTAATGCGTGCCGGCGATGCCCTGCGCGATGGAGCGCCTCAGGATACGAACGATGTCCGTCATCTTCGCGATCACTTCATCTTCCGTCAGGCCGCCGCGTGCCGTTTCATACTCTACGGCCAGTTGCCAGAGTGGTGTTTCTTTTCCGGCGTCGTAAGCCATCATCTCTTCACACGTCGTGAAGGGAACGCTCATGCCGCGGCGCGACAGCACGGGCAGCACCGGCGAAATTCGCCGGCTGGAGCGCAGGCCCGGCAGCGCGGCGAGCACGGCATCGCTGACAAATGCGCCCGACTTCACTTCCACCAGTTGCCGGCCACCGGACTCGTGCAGGAGAATGTCATCGGCGGAGACTGCCGTCTTCAGACTCTCTATCATCACGGCACCGTCGCCTCCGGGCCAGAGCAGTGTCGTGTGACAGTCGCCGAACATCGAAACCTTAAACCCATCCACTTCGATGACCTCCATCATGCCGCCGCCGGTGGAGATGGCGATGAGCGTATGCTGCTCACGGGGGTTGCCGAGTGTGAGACGATAGGTATTCGGGTGGGGATCGCCGGCATCCACCGTTTCAATGCGAATAGCAACTCCGCTGTCCCGCAGCGCCTGCGGTGAGTTCGGCAGCCGCTCGTCCGCCGCGTCCCAGCCCATCAGGCCGCCAAAGAGTCCCATGTCTGATCCCTGGGTGTCGTGCGTCGTCGGCAGCGAGCCGGCGCGGTCAAACTCCACGAGCACCTGCTGGAAATCCCCGTCCATTAAATCGCGGGCCATGCGCCCGATGCGCAGCGCGGCGGCACAGTGCGAACTCGAAGGGCCACGCATCACGGGGCCGATGACATCGTTGAAGATACTGACAATCATGGAGAGGGCAGCGGAGGTTCCCGCGACCGGGCAAGTCGCACGCTTTTCCCGCCTGATAAAGCTCTTTCCTCGCCATCACTCCGCCGTGGCCGCGAATGCGTGGCCGCGCGCGGGCCAGCCGGCGGCAGAATGGCGGCATGAACCGCCGCTATTTTATTGCCTTGAGTTCTGCTGCCGTTGTCCGCGCGGAGCAGAAGGATCCGCCACCCGTTTCCGCCGCCGTCATCGGGCATACCGGGAGGGGGGACTACGGGCACGGGATGGAGAAAATCTTTACGGGCCGGGAAGGGGTGACTCTGGTGGCCCTTGCGGATGCGGATGCCGCGGGCGGCAGGAAAACGGCGGCGACGCTGGGTGTCACGAAGATTTACACCGACTACCGGGAGATGCTGGAGAAGGAAAAGCCCGGACTCGTCAGCGTTGGGATGCGGCACTCCGACCAGCATCGGGATGTTATTCTGGCGTGTCTCAAAGCCGGTGCGCATGTTTATTGCGAGAAACCCGTGACCCGCACGCCGGCAGAGGCGGATGAACTGATCGCAGCGGCGGACGCTGCAAAACGAAAAGTCGCCGTCGCGCATACTAACCGTCAGATCCGGCATGTCCGGCGGCTGCGGGATGCGATCACCTCAGAGGGGCTTATCGGTGACCTCGTGGAAATGCGTGCTTATGGCAAACAGGATCAGCGTGCGGGCGGTGAGGACTTGATGGTCCTTGGTTCGCATCTCATGGACCTCCTGGGTATGTTCGCCGGCGTGCCGCTGTGGTGCTCGGCGCGCGTCCTGACGGGTGGCCGCGACATCACTCGCTCCGATGCCCGGCTGGTGAAGGACAACGTTGGATTGGTCGCGGGTGATGAAGTATTCGCCCAATTTGCCTTTCCGGGCGGTGTAAACGCCACGTTCACCAGTGCCGCGCGATTGCGTGAGACGGCGGGTTCATGGGGAATCGAACTCCACGGCAGCAAAGGGGTGGCCCGTATTACGACGGACACCGTGCCGAATGTTTTCCTGCGTCAGTCCACTGCGTGGGCCCGCCCGGGCCGCACCGATACGTGGGTGCCTTTCGACCCTGACAAGGTTACGGCTCCGGATCCGTATAGCAATGATCCCGTTGGCGACTGGCTCCTCGCCATCCGCGAAGACCGCGAGCCCGTGTGCAGCCTGCGTAATGCCGCCCGGGCGGTGGAGATGGTTTGCGCAGTTTATGCATCGGCGTTGTCCGGCAGCCGTGCGGCGTTTCCGCTGAAAGAACGGGGCCACCCGCTGGCGGGGTGATCAGTGGTCAGTGGTCGGTTTCCCTCGGCTGATGATGTTTGCTGTTTCAGTTCTTCATGGCGCAGCAGGGCTTCGTGCAGCCTGGAGGACATGCGGGCTTGGTGGCGCAGCAGGGTTTGGTGCAGCCGGGGCCGCAGCAGGTAGCCGGAGCGGTGGCGCAGCAGTTGCTGAGCATGACAGAGGCGAAGGCAATCGAGGCGAGAGAGATAAGGCGTTTCATTTGGTTTAATATGCGCGGGTAGTTGGTTAATGAGGGAGCGGAAACTTACGAGGAGCGGGGGGCAGGAATATTCCAGGCAATTTTTAAGACGTTCCCGCGGAGACGGACTCGACACCGGGCCTCGCGGCTATTAACCGGCGCTGCCATGAAATTCCCGCCCTACTTTTCCCTCTGCATCCTGACCGCAGTCACACTGTTTTCTCCGTTACCGCGTGCCGGTGCAGAAGACGCCAAATCGCTGCCTGCCGCCGGCCCTGCAGACAGGTTCGCCAAATGGGAGAAGGAGATCGCCGCGATGGAGGCCTCCGACCGCACTGCACCGCTTCCGAAGGGTGAAATCCTGTTTATCGGCTCCTCCACGATTCGCTTGTGGAAATCTCTGGCGCAGGACTATCCGGAGCATCGCGTGATCAATCGCGGGTTCGGCGGATCACAGATCGTGGATGCAGCCCACTTTGCCCCGCGGCTGGTATTTCCGCATGAACCCCGCGTCATCCTCCTTCGCTCGGGGGGGAATGATATCAATGCCGGCAAGAGCCCCGAACAGGTCTTCGCTGAGTACAAGGACTTCGTCGCCGTGATTCATGCTAAATTGCCGCAAACAGAGATCATCTACATAGGGCTCGCTCCCACCGTGGCCCGCATCAAAGAGGTTGAGAAAGGCAACGCGCTCAATGCTCTCATCCGCGATTATGCAGCGGGGAATCCTCTGCTGAAGTTCGTGGATTGCGCCGATATGTCAGTCGGCATTGATGGTCAGCCGCGGGTGGACCTGTTCCTGCCTGACAAACTCCATTTTAACGACGCCGGCTATAAACTGCTCGCTGAACGTGTCAGGCCGTTCCTCCCGCCGCCGGCGAAGAAAAACGCCACATCTGCGGGGCAGGAGAAGTGACTCGATGGGAGCCGCCTCCCGGGTCTCATCCGCAGAAACGGAATTGCCATGAGTGCGATTCTGTCCGCACACTGCCGTCCATGAACTGGAAACGCATCCTCATCGCCTCACTTATCGCCGCCGTGGCCGCCTTCTTCTGGGGCTTCATTTCATGGACGATGTTGCCGTGGCACAATCCCCTGAAGTTCAAAAACAGCGCCGCGATTTCGGATGCCATCAAGGCCGGCGCGCCGGAACACGGAATCTACATGCTGCCGGAGGGTGCGGAGAGCATGTCGGACGAAGCCGGCATGAAAAGGATTGAGGCTGAGCTTAAAACCGGTCCGTTTGTCTGGGCCATTGTCCGGCCCGCGCCCACCAGCATGGATATGGGCGGGCCGATGATGCTCGGATTCCTGCGCGCCTTCGCCGCCGCAGTCATCCTCAGCATCATGCTCAGTTGCTTTAACCGCGACGGTTTTCGCTGCCGCGTCAGGTTCTGCGTCCTGGCCTATCTGCTCGTGAGCATCAACGGTGATGGTCCGGTCTGGATCTGGTTCCACGGCCCGCTGAGCAACTTCCTCATCATGACCGCCGACCATCTCATCGAGGGCCTGCTCGTCGGCCTCATCCTCGCAAAGTTCATCCGCCCGGCGGCGGTGCGGACGCAGGGCTGAGCGTCGTCACTTTGGAAGGGCGGCCTGGATTTTTGAGCGGAGTCCATCCCACTGGGCCGCCGTCCACTTTTTATCAGGGCGATCCGGCAAGTCGAGAATGCTGGCCGCCTGCATGGCGGCGAAATCACAGACGCGAAGCCGGGGGAAGGTGAAAGCGGCGCAGGGGCCGGAGAATTTCCCTTCCTCTGCTCCCTTCGGCAGCACCCGCAGCGCGCTGTCATCCAGAAAGGCCGCAAGGAAGGCAAGGCGCTGCACCTTTTGACTTTCGCCCACACAGGTACAGTCGAGCGGAGTATTTGATTAGCGGGTTTTCCGGGTTTTCATAAGGTAGTGAGTCTGAGCACTGGAGGTGCGCGACAACTTGCAGGCTCAAAAGTCAACGCCCCGCTGGTCAACTGCCCTCAGGATCCCACTCGGCGAAGAACCGTCCGCCGGGAGTGTCTCCGCTTCCATGCGCCGGACGATTGAAGACCGCATCCTTAGGCCGCCGTGTTTTGTCCGATCCACAAACGATTCCCGTCCGGATGAATATTGATGGATGGATCCACCATCAAACGACAGTTGTCGAAGCGAAGCATCGCCCCGCCCCAATCGTCATTTCTCGTCTCGACCTCAAATCCCGGGATCATCCCGTCCCGATTCCGGTTCCCTGCGGGCCGCATCCAGCGCGTACACGAGGTGCGGCGTGTAGAGCAGCGGCTCGAGGAGGAAACTGTCGTGCCCCTTCAGCGAGTGGACCGTAATATGCATGACGTCCACTTCTCCGGCACGGAGATGTTGCACGAGTGCGGCCTGCTCCTCCGGGTAAAAGCAAAAATCGCTGTCGATGCTGAAGATCAGCCAGCGCTGCCCCGCATTGCGGCAGGGAGCCAGCAGTTGGCCCCAGTCCGCCGCGTCCGCCTCCTTCACCGGATCGAACGCACTCCACATCTCACAGATGCGCAGGTAAGTGTTCGCATCGAAGCGCTTCACAAACTTCGTCCCCTGATGCAGCATGTAACTCTCGATGCTGTCCCGCAGGCGATACCACCGCAGGTGTTCCCCCGGCTGCTTCACATCGCTCCGCGCCCGCTTCTCGATCTCATCGAGGTGGACGAATGTCTTGTGCGAAATCATTCGCGCCAGCGCCAGCCCGTAGGTCGGCGGCGGCCCGTCATAATAGTCTCCCCCATTGAAGTTAGGATCATTCTCGATCGCGAGGATCTGCTCAAAAATGATCAGCCGGTTCAGCACCGTCGTTCGTCCGCCCGTCGCAATGGGGATCACCACCTGGACGCGATCAGGATACAGCGTGGCGAAATTGATCGCCATCAGCCCGCCCGTGCTCACCCCCACCACCGCGTGGATCTTCGGCGCCCCCAGATGCTCCAGCAGGAGCGCCTGACTCCGCACCACGTCATTGATACTCACATGGGGGAATGCCGCGCCGTAGGGTTTGCCCGTCGCCGGATTCACTGATGCCGGCCCCGTCGTGCCATAACAGCCCCCGAGGAAATTAGCGCACACCACAAACCACTTGTTTGTATCCAGCGCCCGGCCCGGCCCGATGAAATCACTCCACCACCCCGCCTGGCAATCCTCAGTCCACCGTCCCTCCGTCCCTGGCACCTCCGCGCACTGCCCCGCCGCGTGCTGACTCCCGCTCAGCGCATGGAACAGCAGCACCACATTCGATCCGTCCGGCTTCATCCGCCCGTAGGTCTCATACGCCAGCGTGAACTCCGTCAATACCTCCCCGCTCCGCGTCGTGAACGCTTCGCGATGATGAAAAAAGTGACAGGCAGTTGGCATGGCGGAGATGGTATGAAAGATGAAAGATGAAGGATGAAGGATGAAGGATGAAGGATGAAATCCCG
>JANNVM010000266.1:0-10624 GCA_031414455.1 Verrucomicrobiota bacterium | reverse complement strand
GCCGAAAGAAAGGCGCGGTAGGCAGGCGCCTCATTTCTCCAGCGCCAGTTCCAGCACCTTGTTGAGCCTCGCGACGACGCTGCGCGGGTCTTCGACTAACCCAGCGCTGAGGAGCGCGGTGTCGAGGAGCTGGCCGGCGATCAACTTTGCGGCGTCAGGACGGGTGCCGCGGGTGCGGGCGAGTTTGATGATGAGCGGGTGCTTCGGATTGATGTCGAGATGGATTTTCGGGGCGGGCACGTCCTTCTGCATGGTTTTCATCATGGCGCGCATCTGCGGGCCCATGCGGGCTTCGTCGGGCACTAACGCAGCGACGGGGCTGTCCACGAGGCGTTTGCTGGAGGAGACTTTGTCCACGCCGTCGCCAAGGGTGTCCTTCATCCAGGTGCAGAAGTCTTCGGCCTCGCTGTCGGTTAGGCTTTCCTTCTTTTCCGTGTCGGGAGCGTCGGGGAGTTCGAGTTCCGCGCTGTCGGCACTGACAAGTTTCTTGCCACTGAATTCCGTGAGCGTAGAGGCAACGTATTCGTCCACGGGCTCGGTGAAGAAGATGACTTCGAGACCGCGGGCTTTGAAGGCTTCGAGATAGGGGCCGCTCTCAATGGAGGAGCGCGACGGAGCCTGGAGGAAGTAGATGTCCTTCTGTTCCTCCTTCATGCGGGTAACGTAGTCGTCGAGGCCGGTGATCTTGCCGTCCTCCGTCATGCTGCTTTCAAAGCGCAGGAGTTTCGCGAGAGCCTCGCGGTGTTTGTTATCGGTGATGGCACCCTCTTTGAGGAAGCGGCTGAACTGTTGATAGAACTCCTGGTATTTCTCCGCGTTGTCTTTGGCTTCGCTGTCGAGGAATTTAAGGAAGCGACCGGTGATGACGCTCCCGAGCTTTTGCACGAGCGCGCTGTCCTGCATGGTTTCGCGCGAAATGTTCAGCGGGAGGTCATCGCTATCAATGACGCCGCGGAGGAAACGCAGCCAGTCGGGCAGCAGACCGCGCGGATGCTGGTCAATGAGCACCCGGCGGCAGTAGAGCGCGACGCCGGGATCGGTCTGGCCCATGCCCCACGGCTCGGGGTTTTCCTGCGGCACAAAAAGCAGGGAATGGATGGCGAGCGGCGCGTCGGCATTGAAGTGCAGGCGATAGCGCGGCTCGTCCCATGCGTGACCGATGAACTTGTAGAACTCGGTGTACTGCTCGTCGGTGATCTCGCTGCGGTTCTTGAGCCAGAGCGCCTCCACCGTGTTCACGCGCTCGCCGTTCAGCAGGAGCGGGAAGGGGACGAAGTTGGAATAACGCTTCAGCAGTTCCTGCGCCTTCCACTTTTTGGCGAACTCGGTGTGCTCCTCCTTGAGGTGAATCACGATGCGGCTGCCGCGGTTCTGGCCGGGAGCTTCGTCCATGCTGTAGCCGCCGCGGCCGTCGCTGGTCCAGACAAGGTCTTCGCCGCCGGGTTTCCATGATCGGGTGAAGACCTCCACTTTGTCGGCCACCATAAAGACGCTGTAAAAGCCGACGCCGAATTTGCCTATCACATTGCCCGCCGCGGACGCACCGGTTTCCAGGGAGGCAAGGAACGCCTTCGTCCCGCTGTGCGCGATGGTGCCGAGATTTTCGACGAGTTCCTCACGAGTCATCCCGATGCCGCGGTCGGCGATGGTCATGGTCTTCGCCTCCTCATCCGTGGTGACGCTGATCTCCAGCGCGGCATCGCTCTCGATGATGTCCTTCTCCGTCTGCTGGACGTGCCGCAGTTTTTCCGAAGCGTCGGACGCATTGGACACCAGTTCGCGCAAAAAAATGTCGCGATCCGTGTAGAGGGAATTGATAACAATGTCCAGCAGTTGCCGGACTTCGGCCTGGAAGGTGTGGGTGGTGGTTTCGCTCATGGTTTTGGAAAGGGGCGCGGAGACTAGTCACGAGTGGGCAACTGTCAAAAAGGCATGACGCGACCAGAATGGCAGCTTGATCAGCCGCTTTCCAGTCGCGTCGAACGATCCCGGGCAGAGCCCTGGTTACTTCTTATCCCAGCCGTTGTCCTTGATGATTTTCTCGAGTTCGCCCTTCGCGGCGAATCCGGCGGAGAGGAACTTGAAGTCTGTCAGGTAGGAGACGGCGTTTTTCATCTGCATGACGTCGCCTTTTTTCGCCTCCATGCCGGCGGCGGGGGTTTTCTTCACGTCGGCGATCCACGTCATGGCCATGCCTTCCACTTCCTTCACGGTGGCGGCGTCCTGCTCGTAGCAAAGGGACTCCATGAGGCCGAGGAGCTTCTCCTTGCCGTTCTTCGTTGCGGCGGCGGTGCGAATTTTGGTGGCGGTCTCCTTTTTCTTCGCCGTGGCGGCTTCCGGCGCGAGTGCGCCGCTGTCGCCCCCTTCGACACTGCGCAGAGCGAGCGGACGGTACCAGATGTTGCGGTAGCGGACAGGATTGCCGTGGTCCTGGAGTTTGAGCGGGCCTTTTTCCGGGAACGGGTGATCCTTGCTGCGGCCGCGGTGACCGCCGCCGCCCTCAAGTGGCGTGGCATCCTGCACGAGCACGCCGTTGAGCATAACAGTCAGGCGGCCGCCGTCGAGGAGTTTGCCGTCTTTGAAAACCGGGCGGCGGAAGACGATGTCATACACCTGCCATTCGCCGGGCGGGCGCAGGGCATTGGCCATCGGCGGATTCACGCCATAGACCGAGCCGGCGAATCCATCGGCGTAGGTCGGGTTGTTATAGTTGTCGAGCACCTGGACTTCCACCTGACCCATCGGGAAGATACCGCTGTTGCCGCGACCCTGACTGTTGCCCTCGGGCTTCGCCGGTGCGGCCCACTCGACATGCAACTGGCAGTCGCCCCACTGGTCTTTCGTGCGCACGTATCCTGCGCCAGGCTCACACTGCATCGCGCCGTCCTTCATCACCCACCTGGTTGGCTCCACAGGGTTCTTGTCGGCTTCCCAGTTTTTTGTGAGGGACTCAGCAGTGCCGTCAAAAAGCACGACCGCATCCGAAGGCGGCTTGCCCGGCTGTTCGGGAGTGCTGAATGTACCGGGAGTGACCAGCGGCGGTTGCGGGCGGTTCATGTCGTGAATCGCCCACGGATGCGTGGCATCCGGCGGGTCGCCGTAGAATCCGCCGTCGGCAAAAGCAGTGGCGGCGGTAAATGTCAGCGTGAGAAGAACGGCAGCGGATTTCGGGAGGTTGTGCATGGAGCCCGTTGGCATACGCCGCGCCGCGGAGCAAGCCCGGGCGTTACGGATGCAATCCGGGCCATCCAGAAGCGAAGGAACCGCGGATCACATGGATTGCACGGATTGCACGAATGTTCCGATGGATCACAGGCGGCTTCCTTCCTTCCTCATCATCCACGCCATCCGTTTCATCCGGGTGATCCGCGGTCCTCTTTCTAAAAGGAGACCCCTGTGCGCACCCTGTGTCATCCTGGCCGGATCGGTGTGCCAGGTTGGCCCGGCCCTCCTTCATTTTTGAAACTTTCGGCCCGCCAACAACTTCGGTAATACCCTAATAATCAGTGACTTAAAACTGTCTTCGTTTCCGTGGCACGGGCATTGCGCAGAAGATGGCACAACTTTTCCAATTCACTCACTATGGGCAAAATTCTCGGCATTGACCTCGGCACCACCAACTCCTGCATGGCCATCATGGAAGGCGGGGAGAGCGTTGTGCTTGAAAACTCAGAAGGCGCACGGACGACGCCGTCGGTCGTCGCCTTTACCAAGAGCGGCGAACGCATTGTCGGCCAGGCCGCGAAGCGCCAGGCGATCACCAACGCGAAGAACACGATCTTCTCCGCCAAGCGCTACATTGGACGCAAGTTCTCCGAACTCACCGAGGCCGACAAGAACGTGCCTTATAAACTCGTGGCCGCCTCAAATGGTGATGCGCACATCGAAGTCGAAGCCGGCGGCGAAAAGAAGACTTACAGCCCGCAGGAAATCGCGGCGATGGTGCTCGGCAAACTCAAGGCGGACGCGGAGACGAAACTCGGTGAGACGATCACCGATGCCGTCATCACAGTGCCGGCTTATTTCAATGACTCGCAGCGCAATGCGACCAAAGCGGCCGGCGAAATCGCGGGCCTCAACGTGCGCCGCATTATCAACGAACCGACCGCGGCCTCGCTGGCTTACGGGCTCGACAAAAAGAAGGACGAAAAGATCGCCGTGTATGACCTCGGCGGCGGCACGTTCGACATCAGCGTGCTCGACATCGGCGACGGTGTCTTTGAAGTGCTCGCCACCAACGGCGACACGCACCTCGGCGGCGACGACTGGGACAATCGCCTGATTGACTGGATCCTCGCAGAATTCAAAACCGACAGCGGCATGGACCTCAAAGGCCAGCCGGACGCCATTCAGCGTATTAAAGAGGAAGCGGAAAAGGCAAAAATCGCGCTCAGTTCGAGCCAGAGCTATGACATCAATCTTCCGTTTATTACTGCGGACCAGACGGGACCAAAACACATCCAGAAGACTCTCACCCGCGCCAAACTGGAGCAGCTTTGCGACGACCTCTTCGAGCGCACCGTCGGACCGGTGAAGAAGTGTCTGGAAGATTCCAAAGTCACCGCCAGTCAGGTGGACGAACTCGTGCTCGTCGGCGGCATGACGCGGATGCCCCGCGTCGTCGAGACCGCCAAAAAACTCGCCGGCAAGCAGCCGAGCCAGGGCGTGAATCCTGACGAAGTTGTCGCGCTCGGCGCGGCCATTCAGGGCGGTGTGCTTCAGGGCGATGTGAAGGACATTCTCCTCCTCGACGTGACTCCGCTCACGCTCGCCATTGAAACGATGGGCGGCGTGGCCACTCCGATGATCCCGCGGAATACGACGATCCCGTTCAAAAAGACGGAGGTCTTCTCCACCGCCAGCGACAATCAGCCAGGCGTGGAAGTCGTCGTCACCCAGGGCGAACGTCCGATGGCGCGCGACAACAAACAGCTCGGCACCTTCAAGCTCGACGGCATTGACCCGGCCCCGCGCGGCGCGCCGCAGATCGAAGTCACCTTCGACATTGATGCCAACGGCATCCTCCATGTCGCCGCGAAGGACAAGAAGTCCGGCAAGACGCAGCAGATCTCCATCAAAGGCAGCAGCGGTCTCAGTCAGGATGAAATCGAGCGCGCCAAACGCGACGCCGAAGCTCACGCCGACGAAGACAAGAAGCGCAAGGAAGCCGCCGAAGCCAAAAACAAAGCCGAAGCCCTCATCTTTCAGGTCGAAAAGCAAGTCGCCGACCTCGGCGACAAAGTCACCGACGATCAAAAGAAGCCGATCCTGGACGAAATCCAGAAAGTGAAGGACGCCATCTCAACCGGCGACACGGACAAGATCAAGGCCACAACGGATGATCTGGAGCGGCTGTTCTCCCAAGCGGCTGCGGCGGCTCAGTCCGCGGGATTCAATCCCGGCGATGCCGCCGGCGGTCCTCCGCAGGGTGACGAAGGCGAACCCAAGCCCAGCGAGCCCAAGCAGGCGAAGGGCAAGGTCGTGGACGCCGACTTCGAAGTCGTGGACGAGAAGAAATAATCACCAACCCGAACAAAGAAAACAACAGTTCACATGGCAACCAAACCCAAAACACAACCAAACAAAGACACCACAATGGCTACTAAAATCCAACCACTCGGACAGCGCGTTCTCGTGAAGCGCACAGAAAGCGAAGAAAAATCAGCCGGCGGACTTTATATCCCCGACACCGCGAAAGAGAAGCCCCAAGAGGCGAAAGTCGTCGCCCTCGGCACCGGCGGTAAGGACGAAGACGGCAAGGCCATCGAGTTCACCGTGAAGGTGGGCGATCTCGTCCTCATTTCCAAATACGGCGGCACCGAAGTGAAGCTCGACGGCGAGGAGCACCTCCTCATCAATGAGTCCGACATCCTCGGCATCCTCAAGAAGTAAGCTATCAATTTTCAACAATCAACTACCTACTAACAACTCATTATGGCTAAACAACTAGTATTCGACGAATCCGCCCGCCAGCTTCTGCTCCGCGGAGTGGAAAAGATCGCCCGCGCGGTCAAAGCAACCCTCGGACCTTCGGGCCGCAATGTCATCCTCGACAAAAAATTCGGCAGCCCCACGATCACCAAAGACGGTGTGACGGTCGCCAAGGAAATCGAACTTCCCTGCCCGTTTGAAAACATGGGCGCGCAGCTCGTTCGCGAAGTCTCCAGCAAGACGAGCGACATCGCCGGCGACGGAACGACGACCGCCACCGTGCTGGCCGAAGCCATCTACAAGGAAGGCCTTCGCAACGTGACCGCCGGTGCCAACCCAACGTCGCTCCAGCGCGGCATCATGAAGGCGACCGAGTGCCTCGTGGCCGAACTCGCGAAGATTTCCAAGCCCGTCAAAGGCACGAAGGAAATCGAGCAGGTCGCCACCGTTAGCGCCAACTGGGACAAGGAAATCGGCAAGATCATTGCCGATGCCATGGACAAAGTCGGCAAGGACGGCACCATCACCGTGGAAGAAGCCAAGAGCATTGATACCTCGCTCGAAGTGGTCGAAGGCATGCAGTTCGACAAAGGCTACCTCAGCCCTTACTTTGTGACCGATCCGGAAGCGATGACCTCGACGCTCGACGGCGCTTACATCCTCATCAACGAGAAGAAGATCAGCAGCCTCAAGGACATGCTCCCGCTGCTCGAGAAAGTCGCCAAGAGCGGCAAGCCCCTCCTGATCATCGCGGAAGACGTGGAAGGCGAAGCCCTTGCCACGCTCGTGGTGAACAAGCTGCGCGGCACGTTGAACGCCGTGGCCGTCAAGGCCCCTAGCTTTGGCGACCGCCGCAAGGCCATCCTCGAAGACATCGCCATCCTCACGGGCGGCAAAGTCATCACGGAAGACCTCGGCATTAAGCTCGAAAACGTGGACATTGCCGACCTCGGCAAGGCCAAGCGCATCGTCATTGAGAAGGAAAACACCATCATCGTCGAAGGTGCCGGCAAGAAGGCCGACATCACCGGCCGCGTTGGCCAGCTCAAGCGCCAGATTGACGAAACCACCTCCGACTACGACCGCGAGAAGCTCCAGGAGCGCCTCGCCAAGCTGGCCGGCGGTGTGGCCGTCATCAACGTCGGTGCTGCCACCGAAACTGAGATGAAGGAAAAGAAGGCCCGCGTCGAAGACGCCCTGCACGCCACCCGCGCTGCCGTTGAAGAAGGCATCGTCGCCGGCGGCGGCACTGCCCTTCTCCGCTGCCAGAAGGCCCTCGACTTCTTGAAGCTCAAGGGCGACGAAGCCACCGGAGCCGACATCGTGCGCCGCGCCATCGAAGCCCCCCTCCGCACGCTGGCCGCCAACGCCGGTGTCGAAGGCGCGCTCATCGTCGAGCAGGTCAAGAACGGCAAAGGCGGCGACGGCTATAACGTCGCCACCGGCAAGTTCGAAGACCTCATCGCCAGCGGTGTCGTGGATCCTACCAAGGTGACCCGCAGCGCTCTCCAGAACGCCGCGTCCATCGCTGGACTTCTCCTCACCACCGAGTGCCTCATCACTGAGTTGCCGGAAGAGAAGAAAGCCGGCGGCGGTGACCACGGCCACGACCACGGCGGCGGCATGGGCGGGATGATGTAACGGAGCGCGAAGTTGCACTTCGCCCCTCCAGCCCAAGCAACCAATCAAGCCGCCCGGATCAGCAATGGTCCGGGCGGTTTTTTGTTTTGAACCACTGCTTGAAGCGGCGGCCTTCTGATGGCACGTCAGGCTCATGAGTATGACCGTCACTATGAACGAGGCCGGCTTTCTGGAACTGCCGGAAGTCGTGCGCCGTCATTTCAAACTCAAGGGTGCGGTACGACTCGAACTGGAGGTTCGCGAAGACAGCATCACCCTGCGCCCGGAACGTTGCGAAGCCACGGAAGGCGAGGTGCGTATCGAAAAGCGCGGCAACCGCATGGTCATCGTGGGCGCTCCGCCCGTAACCTCCGTGCAGATCGTTCAAGCCATTGCTGAGGGCCGCGAGGAGCAGACAGAGCGCATTCTCGACTCCCGCCGGCAGCCATGAATTGCGCGATGGACTCCTCAATTCTCGTGGCGGCACTCGACAGCACGGCGGAATTTCATGCCGAGTGTGCCGCGCTGCTGGACCTGGAAAACCTGAGCATCAACACGCACGCTCTTTCAGAGACCTTCAACACGCTCACCGGCGGAAAGCTGGGCTTCCGCCTGACACCCCGGCAGGCGTCCGGTCTTTTGCGAAACAGCATCCTTCCTGCGGTACAGACCATCACCCTGTCCGCGGAGGCCGTACTTGACGCCACCGATGAAGCCGAAAGCCGCGGTGTGCGCGGTGCCGCCATCTATGACTACCTCCATCTCACAGCCGCCCGGACTGCGTCTGCGGCCCGGCTCTACACACTAAACATTTCCCACTTTCTCGCCTTCCGCCGTCCCGGAGATCCCGGGATTGTGCATCCGTAACAACGAACGCCGCCCCAGAGCCCATGCACTCCTTGCGGCCTTCGGCGGTAAAAAAAGCGAGGATCAGCCGGGCCCGGCTGATCCTCTGAGTTCCGCCCGGCAGCGTGGCTGCGCGGACTGAAGTGTGTTGTGGGGAGAGTTGAGGAACGTGCGATGGAGCAGTCCCCGGGTGGCACTATGCCATGAAGTTGGTGGCGAGGAGCCAGGCAGCGGAGAGGACGCAGCTTACGACCGCGATGAACGTCAGGGTTTCGAGGGCGGTGGTGTTTTTGTCCGAGGTGTTCATGGCGTGAAATTGCTTCGTGATTGTTTTGGTAATATCGAACTGTTATCACTGGTATAGACAATTGCAACTCCATTTTGCGATAATTCGCATTATTTATCGTGAAAATAGTCCGGTGCGATCCAAAACTCCATCAATTCAACGGTCGCGGGTCCGTTTCTCGCAAACTTGCGAGCCAAAAATGCCGGGGCGTGTCAGTTGTGCGAACCGGATTTCGGGAAGAAATTCTGTCGGAATGATCGTGTTGCCCGGTTCTTGTCTCTCAGGAAGCCAAGAGGTCCGGCCAATTGCGAGTGCCCTTGATGGCGGCGAGTTGGGTGTCGCGGGCATGGTCTTTGGCATGGAGGCGGCGAGGAAATTCTCCGCGGGGAAGAGCACCCCGCGAGCGGGATTGACACAGGCCCATGAACCCATATGATCACCCATATCATGAAGACAACGATTGAACTTCCGGATCGCCTTTTCGCGGAGGTCAAGGCGGCGGCTTTGCGGCGGCGGACGACGATGAAGGCACTAATGGAGCATGCGCTGAGGCGGGAGGTCGCTTTCGGCGACAAGCCCGCGGCGGATGCTGCATTTGAGTTGAACCAGTATGGCTTTCCCGTATTGAAGAAGCGCGATACGGCAGTCGTGTCGAGTGCCATGGTTTATGACATGATTGATGCGGAGGGAACCTGAGATTTGACCATGCATTTGCTCGACGCCAATGTGCTGATTGCGCTGGGGGATCCGGGCCATGTTCATCATGGGCGCGTTCAGAAATGGTTTCACTCCCGCCCCGGGCGGGCGTGGGCGACCTGCCCGCTGACGGAAAATGCCTTCCTTCGGATCATCAGCGCTTCCAGCTATCCCGGGAGTATTGGCGACGCTGCGGCGGTGCGCACAGTGCTGGATCAAATGTGCGCATTCCCCGGTCACCAGTTCTGGGCCGACGACCTGTCGCTGCGCGATACGACGACCTTCCCGTTGCTTCCGGTCTCAAAGCATCTGACGGACCTCTACCTGCTGGCGCTGGCGGTGGCTCATCAGGCAAATCTGGCAACTCTGGATCGAAGGATTGATCCCAAAACGATCCCGGGGGGGCGAGGTCCTGTTTTTTGATCCCCTGAGTGTCCAATTATTGGTGCGGGCTGTCAAGATTGGCCCGCCGCCACCGGTCAGGTCACCGGCATCTCCCGGGTCCTCGACAAAGCCCCGGAATGCCCGACACTCACCATTCCCACACTCGGCACCTTTCGGACGGTTACCTCTTCATTTGCCGATAATCCCTTTCGCGCTTCCTTCGACAGCGAATGCAGGACCAGGAACTGATAGACAAACTGAGGAAGATCGAGCGGCTCTACGCAGGTGCCGCGACCACCGGCGAGAAGGACGCCGCTGCCGCCGCGATGGCCCGAATCAAGAGTCGCCTCGATGAAATCGCGAAAATCGAGAAGCCCATCGAGTATAAGTTCAGATTTGCCGACGGCTGGTCGAAGAAGCTCTTCCTGGCCCTGCTGCGCCGCTACGAACTGCGGCCCTACCGCTACCAGCGCCAGCGCCACAGCACGGTCATGGTGCGGGTGCCCGCCAGCTTCGTGAAGGAGACCCTGTGGCCGGAGTTCCTCGAGTTGAGCAAGGTTCTGCAGGCGCACCTCGATGAAATCACCAATCGTGTCATCGCTCAGGGAATCCACGAAGATTCCGGCGAGGAGGAAGTGGTCGGCGGGGAGTTTCTCGACTAGCATTTCAAGGTCAAGTTCGCCGGCGGGCAGGCGCTGGCCGGGATATCGTGCCTGCTGTCCGTGCCGGGCGACGCCACGCTGGATGAACTGGCGGTGTGACACATGCCCAGTAATCAGTAATCAGTAATCAGTAATCAGTAATCAGTAATCAGTAATCAGTAATCAGTAATCAGTAATCAGTAATCAGTAATCAGTAATC
>JANNVM010000265.1:0-9428 GCA_031414455.1 Verrucomicrobiota bacterium | reverse complement strand
CTAAACCTAAAAACGTGAGTTAACTAACTTTTTCACACGGCGCGAGCACCATTGATGCTAGGTTTTTCACCTGACACCCCGGCCATTTTTCTGTCGATTTTACCGCTGGGGCATCCGTTTTCATCCGCTTAGCAGCAGGTCGCCCGACGGCAGGAACCCTGCAGGGCGTTTCCCGCCGAAATATTGGCGGTATATCCGCACCAAAAACAGCAGCCAGCGCTGCTCTATGCTCCACTGCTCCGCAGCGGTGGCTATTCGGCTGATTTCTTTGCTGATGGCGGTTATGGCGGCGGTGATGACGTCCGCTTTTTGATGCAAAATACTCACTCTGATTCGCTTTTGGCCGCCGCTTTCCACCCTCCGGCCTACCCCTTGCATCAGGGCGGGACGACTCGTAATGGCTTCCCGGTGGTGGGTCTCATCGTAAAATCTGACATACAAGTGCCACCAATTGTAGATCAGGGCAATGAAGCTGGCCATGATGCGGCAGGGCCCTGATTTTTGCGTGGTGTAGCCACACCATCCCCATTGGTTTTTGATCTCATCAATGATGTTTTCGGCATCGGCCCGCTCCCGGTAGTGTTTGACGCTGGCGACATTGGGAAAGCCTCCCGCGCGTTCTTCGGCAGTCACGAGCACGGCGATACGACCGCTCCATGGGCAGGGTTTGGCGTCCCATCCTTCGCCCTCGGCGAGCGGGGGCTCGAGGTGGTTTCGCCGACGGCGCTTTTGGGCTCCCACGGGGGCCACGGCGGGGGCTTCGCGCACGAGGATGACGCGCCGCTGCCGACTCCAGCCTTTGAGCTGGAGTACGCTTTCCAGGCACTGCCACCCGTCTCCGGCCTCTTCCCAGCAGCTCTGGCGCATGCAGAGCTGGACGAGCCGTTTGACGTTGAGGGTGTGTTTGAGCTTGAACAAATAAGGCACGCCGCGCTCTTCACATTGGAGTATAACGACTTCGTTTCCGTAAGCGCAATCGCCCCGCATCATGGTGGGCCAATGCTCACGGGGCATGGCTTCAAGGATGTGCCAGAGTGCGGGCAGGCCCAGTTTGGCGGAGTGTTGTTTGCCGGGCAATACTTCGACGCCGAGACAGAGGCGCAGGTTGGCGACGAAGTAGCTGTGGTAGTTGTGACTGGGACGTCCGGGTTTATGCGGGTTGTAGCCGATCTCCGCGCCTTCCTGGTGGCCGTAGAGTGGCTTCACCGTATTGTCGATGTCGAGGATCCACGGAAGGAAAAGGATCGGCGTGATGGCCTCGCGATTTTGCTCCTCCAACCATGCCAGGGCGGCGGCTTCGTCCATTTTTTTGAGGGCCCGGCGCACCACGTCTTCACTGACGGTGTGACCCATGCCCAGCAGGCCGGGATTGACGCCATCGCCCCGCACGGAATTGATATGGGCGTAGCGCCAGTGGCCGTTGAGCACGCTGAGCAGGATGGTGCCGATGACGTCTTTGGGATCACTGGCGTTGTTGCTGGAGTAGGTCAGGGGGATGGATTTGATGAGTTCGTCCCAGCGTCCTCCGGCGGCTAAAAACTGGAAAAAGAAGATCAATGAACCCTCCCGGGTGACCGGGGCATCATCGCACCACTCCGCATGCACCCGCCCCCCAGGCGTATCCACAGGCCATGAAGCGGCGGGCGGATTTGAGGCTAAAAAGCCCTCACCCTCTGGGTGAGCCGATTTGGAGGCGGCGAGGTCGCTCATGCCACGTATTTATCATGCTTGGATCGTTTTGGCGATTTTTTGACTCACGTTTTTAGGCTAAAGTCCTCGACTACTTTCTGCCGGCCCCGCCCTGCTCGTGTTGATGCCGATCCGTTTTCTTATCGTTCGAGCACGGTCAGCAAATAGCGCAACTCGGTCTCGACATCATCAGGGCGGGAGACGGTATTGGCGACTTCCTCACGGAGGATTTCCCCGTAGCGTTGGCGCAACCGCTGGACGGCCATCTTCAAGGCGCCTTCCGTGGATTCGAGCCGCGCGGCCAGATCCGCGTAGGCGACTTCGCCCTTCCGGCCGACGAGGAACACTTTGAGTTCGTCGAAGAGTTTGGACCTGCCGGCGGTCACTTGCTCGGCGCGCAGCCGGTAGAGCACCTGCTCGAGAAGCGCCGCCGCCCAGCGTTGCTCAAACGCTTTTTCGGGCGTGGCGTCCGTCGCCGGCTCCAGTTGCCAGCGTTCTTCTGCGGACAGTTCATCAAGGGAAATCAAAACGGCATGGCCGCCGCGTTTTTCCGTGCGAAGACGACGCCACTCGTTGGCCAGAAAATGATTCATAGCGACCAGCAGGAAGGAACGGAACTTGCCTTTGCTGCGATCGACCTGGGTCAGCCAGTTTTTATCCAGCAACTGCAGGAAAAAACTTTGGGTGACGTCCTGGGCGTCCGGATGCGTCGGGCCATGCTGGCGGACGTAGGCGTAGAGCGGATACCAGTAAGTTCGGCAGAGGGTTTCGAGTGCCTCCCGGGCTTGAGGCGAATCCATGCCCGTGCCCGCCGCGACAATGATACTCCAGTGAGTCGTGGCGAAGGCCGCGGACAGATCCATGCCTGAACCTCTAGGCAGGCGCTGCGGAAAGGCAAGCCGTCACCCTTTCTGAGGGGTAACTATTCAGGTGGTGCGGAATTGGCGCGGTCGTACGGTGTCCATCCCTTTAGGGTGCAGGGGCGGAGCTTCCGGGAGGCCGGGAGCAGAACTGCGCCACGCCAAATGAGGACTGAGGAAGCTCCGCGCCACGCACCCTAAAGGGATGGACACCGAACGCCCCCACCTGAACAGTTATTCTGAGGGCATCAATTCGCGGGAGCCAGCGCGATGTCGCGGAATTCGATCCAGTCCATGCGGCGCACCTGGAAACGAAACTCTTTCACCGCCGTCAGGGTCAGCCCCGGGAAGATCCATTCTGTCTGCGCTCCGACCTGCGAACTGTTCTTCGTGGTGATCTCCTCGTCCGCAGCGTTCATTGCGATCACCCGGTCCTGCCAATCGGCATGTCGTGTGGACGTGAAGGTGATGGCGAGGCTTCCATCCTTTGTCTCAACTGCTGTGCCCCGGGTGATTTCCCACTGCACGCCGTCGTGATGCACGGAAGTGCCCGCGATGCTGTTAGGTTCACCGCTGGCCATCGTGCGCCAGTTGCCCGAGGCGAGGCCGAGCTTGATGTTGGTGCGGTCCCGGGAATCCGGCAGCGCCGCAGCGATCGCGAGGTAGCCGGGCAGCGGAGTGCCGGGCTTTTCCAGGAGCGAGGGAGCGTCGCCGCCGGCTGAAGCGCTCGCGTGTTCGATCAGCCACGCCACAGGGGAGGAGCCGGCGGGAATGTCCCGGAGGTGGAAAATGAATTCGCAGGCCCGCTCGCCGCGGGAGGGAGTGACTCCTGTGGCTGGTGAGAGGAACGGACCTTCCGCCCCATCCATTCCGTCCATGCGCCACCACCGTCCGCTGATGGAAGGATGCTGTGAGACTGCGACGAGTTCCGCGCTGCCGAAGTCCCATGAGGTGCTGAATGGCGGAATCTTCGCATCCACCCACCGCACCGCTGGCGTGGACTGGTAACTGCCCGTGCCCCCCATGGCTTGCTTCTCCCCGCTTCTCCGGCGGAACTCCCGCCACATGGGCACGCAGGCGAACATGAGCACCACGGCGATAATAACATTCCACCGGCGGCGCTTCGAGACATGCGCCGGCTCTTGGCGCGAGGCGAAGAGCAGGCCGACGAGAATGGCGAGCACGGCGGCAAAGCACACGACGCCGAGTCCCTGGAGGGCGAGTTCAAGGTAATGCACGGCTTGCAGCGACATGGCGTCCGGCGGGCCGGGGGCATCGCTGTAAGTCTGTCCGCCGCGCGCGATGTGGCCGGCGGCCAGCGCGCCCTCGGCATCATAGCCGACGGCGATTCCTCCGCGCGCCAGCCCGCCGGCGGCCAGCCCGCCGGCAGCCGCGATGAGGCCGAGCGACAATCCCCCGCCAGTGACCAGCCCGCCGGCGATGCCACCGCAGGCGACGACTCCGGTGGCCATGCCGCCGAGGGCAATGACGCCATGCGCGCGTCCACCGATGGCGAGGAAGCCGCGGGCTTCCGGCCCGATGGCGATGATGCCGCGGGCGATGCGGTGCCTTCCCGTGACAGGGTCAGGCGCATTGCTGCTGGCGATGTGCCAGAGCGGATAGCCGAAGAGCCGGCGCGGGCAGATGACGTCCGCATCAAGCCGGCTGGCGGCGGGAGATGCAGGTCTGCGGCGCTTGCGCCCGCCGGGCCACATGCCGGAGAGCACACCGAGCCCGGCGCAGACGAAGACCATCACCGCTGGCGTGAGGCCCAGCGACCTCATCCACGGCATGACTGCACTCGCCGGGATGCCGATGCCGGCGAGTGCGGTGAGGACGCCGAGGAAGTGTTTTATTCCACCCGCCGGCTGGTCCTCCGTGTCCTGCTCCGGGCGCTCCGCCGGACGTACGGTGAGCTGGCATCCGCCTGGGGTCGCGTGTTCCACCTGCGTCTTCATTTCGCCGGCGCTTTGCTGGCGGCGTTCGCGCTCTTTTTCCAGCGCCCTCATGACCACGGCATCCACACCTTCGCTGACGTTCGCCTTTTCCGAAGGCACACCGAAACGCCCCAGCGGCAGTTCGCCGGTGAGCATTTCATAGAAGACGACGCCAAGGCTGTAGATGTCGGCGCGGTGGTCCACGGTGGCGGGCTTCTCGATTTGCTCAGGTGCCATGTAGGAGGCGGTGCCGAGCGCCGCGCCGCTGAGGGTTAGGCCGGAACCTTTTTCGTCCGCGAGTTTGGCGATACCGAAGTCCGCGAGTTTCGGTGTGCCTGCCGTGTCGAGGAGAATGTTCTCCGGCTTGATGTCGCGGTGCAGCACGCCGTGATCGTGCGCGAACTGAAGGGCCTCACAAATGCGCGGCACCAGCAGCATCGCCTGCTCCGGTTTTACGCCGGCCTGCATGGCTTTGCGCAGGTTCACGCCATTCACGAACTCCATCAGCAGGTAGAAGAACCCGCCGCTCTCACCGAAGTCGAAAACGGAGACGATGTTGGGATGATGAAGCTTCGCGAGGGCACGGGCCTCGCGGGAGAAGCGCTCGGAAAAGCCGGGCTGCACCGCGAGATGCGGGGGCAGGATCTTCAACGCGACAAGCCGGTCCAGGCGCGGCTGCCGGGCCTTGAAGACGACGCCCATACCACCCTGACCGATCATTTCGATGACTTCGAGATCAGGAAAAGCGGCGGCGACTTCCTCCCTTGAGGCGACGCTGTGCGGCGGCATGATAACGGTGGGCTGGGCCACGCCGAGCAGTGCGCAGGAGGGACAAATGCCGCCCGGCGCATCGGCGGGGATGGCGTTATGGCAGACGGGGCAGTGAGTGGATGGATTCATGGCTCCCGTTTCCTGAGGAACGGACGGGAGACGGTTACACGGAATTTGTAAATTGCGGAAAAAAACTCCTGGCAGACTTTTTTCCTGGAGGCGGGGCACCGCTGCCCCCCGGCTGCGAAGGCACCTTCAGAGCGGCAGGGCCGTCCAGTGAGGGGAGGGGATTACCGGAGCTTTGCCCGTTTCTACCACCGCCGCGAGCGCCGTCCCGCTTGACGCAGGGGCTCTTTTTGCGGTTCCACTCTTTCGCGTGATTCACTGTGGCCCTGCTGCGGCTCGCGGCGGGAATCCTGGGGCGGTCTTTGCTGTGGTGCCCGCTGCGATTGTTGCGGCGGTCTTTGCTGTGGTCCGCGAGACGGCTGTTGGGAACGGCGCTGCTGTGGTCTCTGCTGCTGGCGCTGTTGCTGCCGGGGGCGCTCGTCGGAGGCTTCGCGCGGCGGCGGGGTGCGATAGTCGAATCCCTCGGCCTGACGGCGCACGATGCCTCGCCCGATGAATCGTTCCAGGGTGCGCAGTGCGCCCATGTCATCGGGCATCACAAAGCTGATGGCATCGCCCACGGCATTGGCGCGTCCGGTGCGCCCGATGCGGTGGACGTAATCCTCGACATGCGGCGGGAAGTCAAAATTCACGACGTGCGAGATGCCGTCCACATCAATGCCGCGCGCGGCGATGTCGGTGGCCACAAGCACCCGCACGGCACCGCTCTTGAAATCCTGGAGCGCCTTGAGCCGCTGATTCTGCGAGCGGTTGGCGTGCAGTGTCGCGGTGCTGACGCCGTCGCGCGCGAGGCGTTTGGCCACGCGATCGGCGCCGTGTTTGGTCCGCGTGAACACCAGCACCATGTTCATTGTATTGTCGCGCAGGAGGTGCGCCAGCAGCGAGGGTTTGTGCGCCTGTGACACCTCGTAAATGAACTGGAGAACGGTCTCCGCCGGATTGTTGCGGCGGCCGATTTCCACTTTCTTCGGTGCGTGCTGAAACTCCTTTGTCAGGACTTCGATTTCCTTGGAGAGCGTCGCGGAAAAAAGCAGTGTCTGGCGCTTCTGCGGCAGCGCTTTTACGATGCGGCGAATGGCGGGCACGAATCCCATGTCGAGCATCCGGTCGGCTTCATCGAGCACGAGAAATTCCAGTGCGCTGAAATCCGCGTGTCCCTGGCCCATCAGGTCCATCAGGCGTCCGGGCGTGGCGATCACCACATCCGCTCCAGCGCGCAGAGCGTCGATCTGGGGGCGTTCGCCGACACCGCCGAAGACTTTGGCGATGCGCAGCGGCACGTGTTTGCCGTAGGCGCTGACATTTTCCTCGATCTGCACCACCAACTCGCGCGTCGGTGCGAGAACGAGCGCCCGCGTGCGGCGGCGGCCCTGCTGCGGCGGTGCGGCTGCCATCAGAGTGAGCAGCGGAAGCGTGAAAGCCGCGGTTTTTCCTGTGCCCGTCTGGGCAATGCCGATCAGGTCATGACCCGCCAGCGCCAGCGGCACGGCGGCGGCCTGGATGGGGGTGGGTTCAGTGTAGCCGGCTTCATCAATGGCCTGGAGAATGCGGTCATCAAGACCGAGGGTGCGAAAAGACATAAGCCGCATCATGCCGCGGTTCCGCCGGAATGCACGCGATTCCCCGGATTACTCTCCCCGCCACCATGAGGCCGGCGGTTCGGCATAGGGGCGGAAGGTTTCCAGCGTGCCGGCCTGTTCGTTGTAGAAGATGGACCGGTGGAGGCCGAGGGTGCTGGCGGCGGGTGTATCAATGAGGCTGGAGGAATCGTTGGCGCTCATCTGGAAGACGATGCGCATTTCAAATTCGCTGAGCGCCTTGCGGTTCATGCTGCGGTTGACGTTATTAAACGTGTCCACCGTCGGAATCAGGTGGATGCCAAGCGAACTGCCTTCGGTGATCAGTTCATTAAACTGCGCGCCGGTGTCCGCGACGCCGTCGTCACCGCCGCCGAAGCGGAAGTCGTCCTCCTGGCGCAGTTTCTTGAAGCGGTGAAGCTGATGGATGAACACGAAGACCGCCGGTGCGGTGTCGGCCTGCACTTCACCGCTGCTGCGGGCCTTCTGTTCAGTCGCCAGTTTGTCTATCAGCGCGGGCACCTCCTGGGTGCGGACTTCGGTGAAACCGTGCGGCATCGCCTTGCCTAACTGTTCAATGAATTCGGCGTCAGTCGTGCCCGGCGGGGCGCTGTGGACGAAATAGAACTGAGCAGTGCCCTCGGGATATTGCGAAGCCAGAGCCCGGGCGGAGAGCGCGAGCATATTGAGCGCCGCCTCGTCACGCTGGCCGACGATGAGCAGGTGGTTCCCGCTTTGGCGGTAGAAAGTGGCTTCCGTGGGGCCTTTGATCGAATTCGGCGCGCCGAGCCAGCAGCGACCGAAGGCCGGCGGCGCGGACGGCGTGGACCGCAGGACTTTGGCGAGCAAGTCGTTCTCGGTCACGTCGGCAGGAGCGTTGCCTTCGAAGATGATCGGCGCGCCGTGGGTGTCGCCCCGGGCCTTTGCCAGGGCGGAGACTCTTTCGAGGCACTGGTCGCGCTCCTGGTCCGGCAGCCAGCAGACCTGGAAGGGACTGTTCCCCTCGACGGCACCGGCGGCGTCATTGTAAATACCCTCACCAGGCCGCGAGAGCAGGCGGGGCGCGGAATTGCCGTCGTCCATGATGAGATAGGCGTCGGCTTCATTGCATTGGAGTGCGACACGGATGACCATCTGGCCCAGCGTGGCCCGGGCGAGCGAGTAAGCGCCGCCGAGCGTTTGCGAGCCGAGCAGCACGTGAATGCCAAAGGCGCGGCCCTGACGCACGATGCGGTCGAAAAGCAGTGAGGCCGTCTGCGCAATGGTGTCGTCCTCGACGAAGAACTCCTGGAATTCGTCAATGATGAGCAGGGTGCGGGGCAGGGGGCCTGGTCCGCCGGCGCGTTTGAAGCCGGCGACATCCTGCACGCCGAGTTTGCGGAAGAGGTCGCCGCGGCGCTTCAGTTCCTCGTCCACGCGCTGGAGCACGCTGAGTGCGAATTCGCGGTCGCTCTCGATGGCAACGACGCGGGCGTGCGGCAGCCGGTGCGTCGCATAACACTTAAATTCGACGCCCTTCTTGAAGTCAATGAGGTAGAACTCCACTTCGTCAGGGCTGCAGGCCATCGCCAGATTGGTGATGATGACGTGGAAGAGCGTGGATTTACCGGAACCGGTTTTACCTGCAAAGAGCGCGTGCTGGCGCGTGCCTTTGCCGATGGCCAGCATCTGATGTTTGGTCGCGCCGGTGCGGCCTACCGCGATGCGCACTTCGTTTGTCGTGTCTCCTGTCCACATCTCGTCCGGTGCGGGTGAGATTTGTGAGAACGGCACCTGGACGCGACCGGAATCAATGCTCGCCTGGCCGATTTTGTGGACGAGGTCCAGCGCCAGTGCGTGCTCCGGCGGCGTGTCGAGAGTAAGCCTGACTCCCGGACCGTGCGGGCCGTCGCTGAGAATGAAGTCGTCTTTTTCGCGGGTCAGCCGGACAGCGTTCTGCCGCAGTTCCTCCGCCACGAATCCGTCTGGCCGCGGCAGCCGCTGGTCCCAGTGAATGAAGAGAAAAACCCCGCAGCGCGCGCCGCTCGTGGCGATGCTCAGCAGCCGCTTTGTCGCGATGTCACTGAATCCTGACGGGAAATCCGCGGCGATGATGAAGTGGTATTTCTCCGCGACACTGCCGGCCTGCTCATTGTATTCGGTGATGGTGGCGAAGTCATTCCGGAGATACATCTGAATGACTTTCTCGATGTGGGCGCTGAGTTCGGTGAGGCGTTCTTCGATGTGATCGCGCTGCGTCCAAATGCGGCGGTTGATGACGGCGTCCTCGTAGTCGGCGAGGTGCATGAGTCCGGCGAAACCCGCGCCGAGTCCCGAGGGATCGAAAATGGTCAGGGCGAGCCGGCCTGGCGGTGTGGTGGCGAGGAGGCGGAGAGCGATGTGATTGAGCGTGCCCGCGGCACCGGCGCTGGCCGATTCGTTGGTTTCAAACAGGAGCGAGCCCTCCGCGGGAAACGTCAAGGCGAGGG
>JANNVM010000264.1:0-7623 GCA_031414455.1 Verrucomicrobiota bacterium | reverse complement strand
GATGTGCCCATTCTCAACTGGCAACTCTATACCTACGGCCTGACTGCGGCCGCGATGTTCCTCGCCGCACGCTGGCTGGCTCCGCCGCGGCACCTGATCGGCGCGCTGAATGTCCGCGGGCTGTTCGCCATTCTCGGAGGGGTGCTGCTTTTCGTGCTGCTGAACATCGAGATTGCCGACGCTTTCACAGACCACGGGAGCCGCTCCATCGCGCTCGAATTCAGCGGCAACCTGGCGCGGGACATGACCTACAGCATCGCATGGGGGCTCTTTGCGCTCACACTTCTTATTATCGGGCTGGTTAGACGCTCTCCGGAGACGCGTTATGCCGGCATCGGGCTGCTGGCGGTCACTCTGCTCAAACTCTTCCTCCACGACCTTAATTACATCGACAGCATCTATCGCATCGGCGCGCTGATCGCGGTGGCCCTCATTGCTCTCGCTGCGAGTTTCCTCTACCAGCGGTTTCCCGGCCGCAGTGAACCGGCCAGCAAACCATGAACCCTGTCAAACTCCACATCATTGCGTTCTGCTGCCTGCCCCCGGGGGCAGAGGGTCAAAGCTCCGGCTACGCAGCATGGACAGGGCGCACCACCATAACAGTCCCGGCGCCGGGACTCACCCGGCTGGACCTTCCGCCCGGTGTACTGAATGCCAGCGCGTCCCCGGAGGCGACACCGCTGGCCGATCTCAGGCTGGTCAGTCCGTCCGGCGTGGAGACGCCTTACGACATCGCGTGGCCGCGCATTATCAAGGCAGCACGTTTGCCAGTGGAGGCATTCAAGGCCACTCTGGCCGGCGAGTCCACGGTCATTGAGATGAGTCCTCCAGCGGGCGGCACGATTGATGAAATGGCACTGCTAACCAACGCAGACAATTTCATCAAAGCCGCCACACTTGAAGGTTCCAACGACGGCACGCAGTGGCAGGCGATAGCGGAAGGCGAGATCCTCTGCCGCCAGCAGGGCACCGCAAAGTTACAGATCGGATTTCCTCCCGCAGTTTGGAAGCGCCTGCGCGTGACGGTGGATGATCGTCGCAGCCAGCCGGTGGTATTTACCGGTGCCTCGGTCCGTCTGCAGGACATCGCACCGCGAACCGTGCCTCATCCGGTCAGCATCCGGGAGCGTCGGGAGGAGAAAGGGGAAACCGTCCTCATTCTCGATCTCGGCGGGACCAATTTTTTTCCCGGCGTGCTGCGGGTGCAGTCACCGGAGCCGGTATTCCAGCGCGGGGTCAATGTCCGCGAGGCAACCCCGCAGGGAGACGGAACCGTGTTCACCTCAGGCTCGATCTTTCGCGTGGCCCTCAACGGCCGGAACGCCGCGGAACTCGAAATTCCCGTCCATCGTCGAATCGCCGCCCGCGAACTTGAACTGCACATCCGTAACGGCGATAGTCCGCCGCTCAGGATTGATGCCATCGAAGCAACGCGACATCCCGTGCCGATGGTTTTCAGCGCCGACGCCGCCGGCGCATGGCATCTCTTCACCGGCAACGCGCAGGCTCCATCGCCCCGCTACGACATCGCCGCGCTCTCAGAACAGTTGCGCGATGCCGCCGCCACGACCGCCACCGCGGGTCCGCCGGGACCGAATCCAGCTTTCCTCACCGAAGCTACCGTGCCGGAGGTCGGCGAAGCCGGGGCACCGCTCGACGTGTCCGCGTGGGCATGGGAAAAACCGCTCGAATCCTCCGGCACCGGTGTGTTTCAGGTGGAACTCGATCCCGGGCTGCTCGCCAATGCCGCCTCCGACCTGCGCGATCTGCGCGTGGTGCAGAACGACCGGCAGATTCCCTATCTGATCCAGCATACCGCGGAATGGCGCGAGTCCGGGGTTTCCTTTTCAGCAGAGCCTGACCCGAAACGCCCCGGCCTGTCCCGCTGGCGCATCACCCTGCCCGCCGCCGGATTTCCCGCAGCCGCGATTCTCGCGAATTCGCCGACAACACTCTTCGAGCGGTCCGTGACGGCATGGGAGGAGTCGCGCGATGACTTCGGCACCCGCACCCGGCGGATTCTGGGCTCCGCGACATGGCGGCAGACACCTGCGCAGGGCTCTCCGGTTCTGAGTCTGTTACTGAGCAGCCGCCCTGTTAGCGACACCGTGTTCATTGAGACCGAAAACGGCGACAACGCACTGCTCCAGCTCTCGTCACTGCGCCTCACATGGCCCGTGGTGCTGCTGGTCTTTAAGATTGCTGATACCGGACCGGTCAGCATCTGCTACGGCAACCCGCGGGCCTCATCCCCGCGCTACGATTTGCGTCTGGTGGAAAACGAACTCGCCGCCGCACCGAAAACCAACGCCGCATTTGGTCCCGCGGAGAGGCTCAGACCTGAAAAGCACCCCCGCACCGCATCGTCAGGCACCGGCACCGGAAGCGTCTGGCTTTGGGCTGCACTTGTTCTGGTAGTGGGCTGTTTGCTTTGGATCGTGGCGAAGATGCTTCCAAAGGATTCTCCGGCAGATAAGTGATAGTGTGAGGATCCGCCGCACTCACTGCGCGGGAGCCGTGCCGGGGGTGTCCTCAAAAACCACCTCCTCCACGAGGGGGAATTCCGTCGCCGGCAGCGGAGGCAGGGGCCAGTCGGCCGCGAACTGGCTGAGACCGGCGCGAAGCAGCGAGAGGTCCCACAGATGAAGGTGGTGGCGCAAATCCATCGTGGCGAGGAGGGAGCCGTCGGGACTGAAACTCAAAGCACGCTGGCGCTCGAACTGCGGAGCCGCGAGCAGCGAAAAACTGTGCGCTTCGTAGATGGCGACCGCATTGTCTTCGGGCTCGAGAGCGAATGCCGTGCCCCGGGGACTCCACGCCAGCCAGCCCAGATCGTTGCCCAGACGACACGGCACCGTATGCTCCGCCTGCCACGTCCCGGCGCGATGGAATGTGTAGGCACTCCCGGTAGCCGCCACAAGCCACTCTCCGCCCGGGCTGAATGCCAGACGACACCGTTCGAAGTCAGGAAACTCCGTCACCAGCCGCGCTTCCGGGACTGACCAAATCTTTACTCCGGAGCCATAGTAGGTCGCGGTGGCAAGCCATTTGCCGTCAGGACTCAGCGCTGCCTGATCGGCCTTGATGTGCTCGCCTGTTTCCCTCGGCGATTCCTTCCCTGTCAGGTCGAAAATGCGGGCGCGCTCATGCCCGGCCACCGCGAGCCAGCCCCCATCGCGACTGGCGGTTCCAAACTGCCAGCCATTCTGCGGATCAATTGTCTCCGGCGGTCCCAGGCGGAGTACCGGCGGGGTGCCCTCAATCCGGCAGGACTGCCGCTGGATGGTACCGGATACCAGGATGAGGCTGTCCCCGGCAAAGAGGACCGAGCGTCCATAGACAATGGCGCGGCGGCCGATGGGCCTCATCTCGCGGTTCCAGAACTGGAGCGAGGTTTCGCTGCAGGTGGCAAAAACGGCGCCGGAGGGATGCCACGCGCTGCTCCTCAGTTCCGCAGCATCACCCGACGCATGGCGCGCGATGCGTCCATCGGCGACTTCAAACAGCCCTGTCTCCCCCGCGTTCCATGCCAGGCCGAGGCGGTCATCGCCGGGAGAAAACAGCAGGTCCTTAACATCTCCATTCGTGGCAACCAGTGTCTCGCCGGTCCCGGCGTCGTGCAGGGACACCGGTTGCTGCCAGCCGGTACTGGCCAGCAGCTCTGAATGATGACTCCACGCCACTTGAGTAATGACTGCGTCCGGGGCGACGGAGATAAACTGCGGCGCGCCGGCTCCGGTGGTGTCCCAAATCCCGATACTGCCTTTGCACGCCATTGCCAGACGGTGTCCGTCCCGGTGCCAGTCAATACCGCGCGGTGAGGGGGCGCTGACATGTGCGAGCTGACGGCCGCCGGATGCATCGACCACCGTTACGCTTCCGGCTGTCACATCTGAAACGGCGATGGCCTTGCCATCCGGGCGGAACCTCAGAACATCCGGCACCGCCGGAAGCGCGTCCCGCAGTATCGTTTCGGCACCCGTCCTGACATCAGTGAACACAAGGGTATTACCCTGCCCGGTCGCCAGCACGGATCCGTCCGGACTGAAATCAGCCGCGAACTGCGAAACATCCTCCACCTTCGCAAGATCGCTCTTCTGCCTCCAGTCCCAGACGGTTACTACCGACGTCCGTCCTCCGTCAGGTGCGTGGCCGACCGCAAGCAGTTTCGCATCCGGACTGAAGCGCAGCACCCAATTCACGGGAACTCCCGCACCGGGACGCGTGGCGATCATGTTCCCCCCGGGCAATGCGAACACGCTAACCGTGCCGTCAGGCCGGGTGGTTGCATAACAGGAGAAATCCGGAGCCACCGCTCCGAGGTCATTCAGTCCCGCATCCGAAGCCCATTTTTCCGCAGGCCGCAGGTCAGAAACTCCGAGGATGGCAATCGCCTCATCCCGCACGTCGGAACCGGGCTGGATATTCGCCGCTGTGAGCAGGGATTCCATGGCGCGAAACCGCCTCCCGCTTTGCCCCCCGAGTCGCAGCGCCCGGGCTTCACTGAGACTGGCCTGACGCAGACGTTCCAGAGCCCGGGATTCCGCCTGTGACGCACGAACCGCCTGGCGGACACTAACCACGGTTGCCCCAACCAGCGCCGCGACGATCGCGGCGGTAACACCGAGCGTCGCCTTGTTCCGCCGGGCGAACTTGCCGAAACGATAAGCGATTCCCTGAGGGCGGGCCTTCACCGGTTCATGATGCAGAGAGCGCTGGATATCCGCGGCCAGTCCCGTCGCCGTCTCGTAACGGCGATTGCGGTTTTTCTCCATGGCCTTCATCACAATCCAGTCGAGGTCGCCGCGCAGCAGGTGCGCGAGCTTTGGCGGATCAAGGTGACGGCTCGCGGCCGTGCCTGACAATTCCTCGCCGGTCAGCGAGCGGATGCGTGTGGACGGCTTCGGAGGCTCATCCTCGCGGATCACACGCCGCATTTCATCGAGTCCCGCGCTCATCAGGCCGCGCGGATCGAACGGCGGGCGTCCGGTGAGCAATTCGTAGAGCAGTACGCCCAGAGCGTACACATCGCTGCGGGTGTCAATGTCCAGCGGCCCGAGCCCGGCCTGTTCCGGGCTCATGTATGCGGGCGTCCCGATGACCTGTTCCAACTGCGTGAACAGGGTCTTGTCCGTGAGCGCCTGACCGGTTGCCTTGGCAATTCCAAAATCAATCACCTTCGGCTTCGGCTCGCCATCGTCGCCGGAAGTGACCAGGATATTCGACGGCTTGAGGTCCCGGTGAATAATCCCCTTCTGATGCGCGTGCTGGACCGCCTGACATATTTTAGCGAAGATGGCCAGGCGCTCCGGCACCGCCAGCTTTTGCTCATCACAATAGGCCGTGACCGGTATTCCATGCACCAGTTCCATAACAAAGAACGGACGTCCGGTAACGGTGGCCCCGGCATCAAAGACTCTTGCGATACCCGGATGGTCCATCATGGCCAGCGCCTGCCGCTCCTGCTCGAAACGCGCCACCACTTCACACGTGTCCATGCCCAGCTTGATAATCTTCAGCGCCACACGGCGGACGAGCGGTTCGCGCTGTTCCGCCATCCACACGGTACCCATGCCGCCCTCCCCCAGTTTTTGCAGCAGCTTGTAGCGGCCAATGACGGCCCCGGATTCCTCGCGTCGCGGCAGGGCATCCAGCGCAGGTCCAGCGGGGTTCTCCGGAAGAAATCCGCCCGCTTCACCTTCCGCGGCGAGGAGGGCCTCCACATGGCGCCGCAGCGTTTCGCGTTCAGTGCAGGCCGCCCGGAGAAACTTTGACCGGTCCCGCGCCGGCAACTGCCGGGCCTCGATAAAGATGGTCTCGGCATCGGGATCGGACTGCATGAGCGGCATTCTGTCAGAGGTCAGTCCGGATGTCCGCAGGTATTTTCAGGGGGGAATGCATTTTTCACTGAGCCATTCTTTCCGGAAACAGCGCCACTGTGTTCAGAGCGGCGTCCCCCCGCTCGGAAACACTCATCCTCAGTATCCTATGAAATCACTGAAAACCGTGCGCTGGACCACCGTCATCCGGAGACTCACCGGTCGAATCCTGCTGCTTGCCGGCGCGCAAACCACACCCGCCGCGATCCCCATCACCGGCGCCATGCACTACACGCAGAATTTTAACGTCCTCGCCAGTACGCCCCACAGCGGCGTGTCGGCCACTCTGTGGGCTGACAACAGCACTATTCCGGGCTGGTGGTTATACCGGGCAGGAATCGGTGCGACCATCCCCGGATTTGCCGGGAATTTCCTGACCTACCGAACTCAAAACCCGCCGGCAACCGTCGCGTCCACGGTGGGATATTTTTACAGTCTCGGCAGTTCCAATTACGCCGACCGGTCTCTGGCCGCAGTGCCGACAACATCCGGCGGAGAATTGTCCGCCATTCTCCTTTTTCAGAACGCCACCGTCTCACCCGCGGTGCTGGCGAACATCAAATACAGCGCCGAACTGAGGCTGAACAATAACCTCGCCAACACAACGGAAACCATCTTCTGCTGGTACCGTACGGCGGCCACCGGGGCGGCGGCACTGAACATGACCGTTGCGGCGGCAACCACAGCGGTCTTTCCCCCCTCTGTTTCCACGGCACCTACTTCAAACTACATCAGCGGCTGGAACCGCCTCACCGCTGCGGAATATACGGACACAAATTCAGGCTACTACTACATGGAGGTCGATAACCCCGTCAACGCGACTCCCTCCACAACCATCGTCGTACAACCCGGCGAGTTTCTCGCCATCCGCTGGTCTAACATTAACGATCAGGGGGCCGATGCGCTGACGGGAATCGACGATCTCGATCTTACCTTCGTCCTCGGAAGCGGGAAACTGGATGCCGTTTTCAGCAACGTGGTCCGATCCTCGAACGGGACTCCACGCGATCCGGCGGATGACACCGTCAATTGCGACATGTCTGTCACGGCGACCGGGCCGGTCTCGCCGCAGGGCTGGGAACTGACGTCGCCGGTCACGGCGGCGGGAGCCTACGGAGTGCCGGTGCATCTCTCCGCCATTCCGATTTCGGTATTCTCCACCACCAGCCATGCGGCTGTCATGCACATCCAGGATGCCGGAACCGCCTCCTCGTTTGTTGAGGAACAACTCTCCGTGGCGTGGTGCGCGCTGCATGCCCCCACTGCCGGTAATTTCGTTTACAGCGACTCCGGAACCCCCGTGGATCCCGCGGATGATTCCGTCACCTTCACCGTGTCGGTGAACGGCACATGGACAGGCCCCTCCTTTACCGCCACCGGAGGCACCGGGACCGCGGCTTATGGCAGCAACCTGACCGTGGGGCCTTTTACCCCCGGACGTGTCCAGAATATCGTCTTTGCGGACTCGTCCGATCCCTCCTGCACTTTCCCGCTGCGCGTAATTCCACCCTCCGTCATCGGAACCCTGTCGATTTCAGGAGCGGCGCAGCGCGTGCTCTCCAATCCCGCCGTGGGAACGCTGCCCGCGTGGACGTTTGATTCAGCGGCCCGTGGAATGACCATGGCAAGCGAGGAGTCAGGGCAATTTGCGGAAAAAGTGATCACTTCACAGGTGATGGACTTATCAACGGCCGGTGCTGTCAATTTCCGCGCTGTATTGCGGGCCTTCGAGAACAGCAGCGAG
>JANNVM010000263.1:0-2070 GCA_031414455.1 Verrucomicrobiota bacterium | reverse complement strand
GCGACGAAGTGAAGCGCCAACTCGAAATCGCCGGAGTCTCCGCCGAGTCGCAGGCGGAGGTTTTTGAAACCGCAGCAAACCAAGCACCCGCGCCAGCAGCGGAAGTGCCCTCGCTTGAGCCTGCATCACTAAAGCCAAAGGACGCGTATGCGCGCTTGCTCTACGAGCGGTGGACGGCATTCGCGCGGACGAACGGTGACATTCCGGGCGGGCTCATCGGCAAACTTGCTGCGGAGATGAATGATTCGGGGGATGCTGAGTTGGTTGCCTTTCGAGCAAAGCTGGACGCCTCGCGGGACTGGACGCCGCAGGAAGCTGTGACCATGCTCGACGGATTTCCTAAACACTGGCACGCGAGCCTTGGCGGATGGATCAGGAACCTGGCGTTTGTGCAGGCTTTTGACATCCAGGCGGGCCAGCCACTGCCCGCGGAGTTGAAGAACATCGAGTGGGGGGAACCCGATGCTTGGAAAGGCTGGAATGAGGATACTCCCAGAGGTGGCAGGACCTCTGGACTTCGTGCGGCGTGTGTCGCGGAATCGCCGGCGGAGAGTTATCCCCTGGGGAGCGTGATTCCGGTGCGTATTCACTTCCATAACACCGGTGCGTCTCCCATTCTTTTTTGCGCCGGAACCCGTGCCAATGATCAAGTCGACGCCCGCAATTCGACGGGGAGTGAGATCAAAAATGATTGGGCTATCGGTGGCCTCAATGAATCTTATCTGCGGGACGCGGGTGCTACGTTTCGCCTGGAGCCCGGCCATTGGTGCTCGATGCCCGGCGGCAGACTCATTCTCGCCGATGGAAGATATGAGGAGTCGCCAGACAGTTACGGCGCGGTGCTGCTTCCCGCACCGCACGATACTGTGAAGGCCACATGGCTGGTCCTGATGGGTTCCATGCGCCTGAGCAAACTTAGCCCCGCACCGTCGTGGAAAGGCGTCTATCAAGAGCGCGTGCGAGCGCGGATCCTGCTTGAAGGCCCGGTGCCAAAATCATCTGCTGACCGTGCGGCCCTGCTTCGCCGCGTGACAGCGGCGCTCACCGGGCTCGCCGCCACAGAGGCCGAAGTCGACGCGTTCGCCGCAAATGATTCACCAGACGCCTTGGAACAACTCGTTATACGCCTCCAGTCGCTGCCCCCGGTCGAAGCAGTGGGCGGCCCGCTTAAAACTGGGGAGATCACCTTCCGGGTCACCCCTGGCCCCCGCGATTTCCGCAGCACCGTGATGACTGCGAACGGCGCTGGGATTTACGAACTCAGCGAGGGCATCCACCTCAAACACTACGGCATGCACGCAAATTTCGAATTCACCCCTCCCGCTCCGACCCCGTGGTCAAGCACCATTGAACTGAAAGCTAGCGACAGCAGCATGATCCCGCACGCCATCGTCTGGCGGCACGGCAGCGGTGTCATCTGGGTGGCGGATAAAGAGCGTGTCCGGAAGTTCGATCTCACCGTTCCCGGAAATCTAACGGAAACCAAACTTCATGCAGGCATCGAGTCCATCCCCGAGGAACTCCGCGCGGAACTTGTGAAAGCATTTCCAGCAGTGAAAACGGCGGCGGCTCCAGCGGAGGACCCGCCGCGCCTTGAGGCAGTGCAGTCGCAGCCGAAGCACGAATCCGCGCAGTCGCTTTTGAAAAGCTGGCAGCGGTATGCGCGCAGCGATGGGAAAATCCCCGGCGGGCTCATCGCGGCTCTGGCTGATATAGTGGACTGGACTCTCTGGACGGACGGCTGGCTGACCCCGCAGGGACCCGATCAGGCGGCGAGACTGGCAGCGCTGAGGTTCACACACACGCGGGCTAAAAAGGCAGGGCCGCAGGCCGCGCCGTATGTGGCGAAACTGACTGCAGTGCGGTCGCGCATGGACGGCTCCCACGACTGGACGCCCGCAGAGGCAGTGGCCATGCTGGACGAACTCGCGGCCATCACCACGGAGCCGGTGCACCTGGCGAACCGGCCGCTTGTGTCCGATGAATCGCGCAAAATTAGCCCCGGTAAGCCGCTGCCGAAGGAACTGGAGAGCGCGGCGTGGGGCAAGCCGGCGGAGAATGGATTGCGCG
>JANNVM010000262.1:0-12889 GCA_031414455.1 Verrucomicrobiota bacterium | reverse complement strand
TTGTCCACGCCGGTGCCGTTGCGGCTGATGGCGCGCAGTTCCGTCGCAGCGGCGAGCACGCGGGCGGTCACTGGCTCCACGCCGGCGAGGTAGCCCGCGCAGCCTGGCAGCAGCGCGCAGAGTTCGGCTTCATCCGGCTGGACTCCCGCCTGACAAAAAACGACATCGAAGCCGGCGGTGCGCAGTTTATCCAGTGACGGATGGCCATCGCGGGTGACCGAACGCGGAGTGACGAGGATTTTCATGACTTATTCCACGACAATCTTCCCGCCGCGACGGAACACCCGTTTCGGAAATCCCCCGCGTTCGATGTCGCCGTAGTTGTGGCCGGCATCCCCCGGATAGACGCAGAAGGAGATGAGCGGCTCGTCGCCGGTGTTGATGCTGCGGTGGCCCCAGTAAGGCGGCACATAGACCATGCGGCCCGGCGCGAATTCTTCGTAGCGGCACTGACCGTCTGTCGTTTTCATCATCATGAAGCCGCGTCCGCGCAGGGCGAGGTAGATCTCGCCGGTGTTGATGCGCGTGTGATAATGTCCCTTGGTCATGAAGCACTCCTCACCCACGCAGCCGGGTTTCAGGTCGCTGATGCAATACATGAGATGCCCGTCTTCGTGCGGCACGGGACGCTCGAAGACTTCGTAATGGACCGGATTCCCGTCCGCAATGAGCGCCTCATGGGCGGCCGTGTCGCGATAGTGCCCGCGCATGTCGGAGACATGCCTGACAAGGTGGTTCGTGGGATTCTTCATCACGCCCATGGCGAGATCGAAGTCCACGGAGAACGGTTCGATGAAGGTGGTCTGGCTGGAGGTGGCTGCAGTGCTCATAAATTGTCAGCGGAATGAGTTTTGAATTGGTTATCGGCTCTCCGCGGCGATGCGCGACAGTTGATCGAACGCGGAACCACTCTTCGGTATTTCCACATCGAAGACGTCAGCGATGACGCCCGTCCAGCCGTGGAGAAAATAGACCCAGCCGTCTTCGACCTGAAGCTGGCGGGACTTTTCCTGCGCGCGGGCCTGCTCGAGGAAGATGAGGTCGCCGCGGTAGTTGAACTCCCACACAATGCTCTTTTCCGGGAACTGCACGGCATCGGTGAGCGGTGAACCCGGCGCGTCCTTGCCGAGGCCGGTGGCATTGACGATCAGTGAGCCCGGAGGCAGCATGGCGGTCACAGCATCGGCGAGTTCCGGCTGAGGGACGTGGTGGCAGACAAGTTCGATGCCGCTTTTCCAGTTGGCGTGCAGGTCGCGCAGGTGCTCCAGCCGAGGCAGGCTGCGGTTGGCGACATGGATGCGGCGCGGCCGGTTGCTGCCATGTTCCGCCCGGCAGAGATGCCACGTTAGGGCGATGGCCGAGCCGCCGGCCCCAAGGATGAGCGCCTCTGCGCCTGTTTCGCTCCAGTGATTTTTGGGAAGAAAGGCCTCGATCGAATAACCAACCGTCCATGGATCCACCGCGCGGCCATGCAGCCTGCCATCACGTTTATAGAGGCTGCTCACCTCTCCCATCGAATCTGATAACGGATCGAGCACATCAAACTGATCCCGGCAGGCGGCGCAGAGGTCCATCTTATGTGTGGTCACGAGCGCGCCGCGGGCCAGTGGATCGGCTTTGATGAACTCAACCGCGGCGCGATAACTCGCGGGGTCGGCGTGAAGCGGGAAATCCATGCCCCGCAGTTCGCAGTCGCCCAGCCCGAGGGCCTCCGCCCAGCGGGGGAATACGCGGTAAATGGATGACTTGCCGGTCGTGACGCCGATGAAGAACATCGTCGGGCGGGTGCAGGTGGGATGATTCATCGAGAATAGACAGCGGTGAAGCGGAAGGAAACAGATTCAGGAAGCGGAGGACCACTCATGCAGCGAGTGGAGGAGCTTTTCGTAGCGGGCAACACGCGACTGATAGTGGTCTGCGAGCGAAGTGTCAGGCTCGAAGCGGCGGCCTAACTTTACCCAGCTTGCGGCAGCCTCAAGGTTTGGCAGGATGCCCGATCCGGCACCGGCAATCATCGCGGCCCCCATCGGCGTGCCGCCGCCGCGCTCGATCTGCACGATGGGCGTCTGCAGCACGTCGGCTTTGATCTGGTTCCACACGGCGCTCTTCTCGCCGCCGCCGGTGATGCGCAGCTCGGAGAATGTCGCGCCCGGCAGAAGCCGCCGCAGCGCGCGCTGATAGAGGGCATATTCCAGGGCGACTGATTCGATGACTGCGCGGAAGAGTTCGCCCCGCCCGTGATCCCACGAAAGCCCGGCCCATGCGCCGCGGAGCGACGGCCACGCAGGCGAGACCCGGCCGCCGAGGTGAGGCACAAAGAAGGGCAGGTCCGCAGAGGGGTTCACCGCTGCAGCAAGGGTGTTCAATTCCTCAAACGAGGCACCATCGAACTCGCGGCGAAACCATTCGAGATTCATGCCGCCGCCGTTGATATAGGCGTAGGGATGCCACAAGCCTGGCGTGGCGGATTGCCCGCAGCCCAGCGTGCCGCCATGAATGTCAGGGGTGCAGGCCTCGGTGGTCGCCGCAAACACCGAAGCCGTGCCGGCGACGTCCACACAAACCCCCGGCGCAGTCGCGCCGCAGGCGAGGAATCCCGCCGCGGTGTCGCCGCAGCCGGCCATGACGGGGATGCCCGCCGCGAGTCCGCACCTTTCCGCCATCTCAGATGTCAGGCTGCCGGTGCGATCCGTGGGGCTGACGATGCGCGGCAGTTTGTCGGGAGGCACACCGAATTGCGCGCAAAGAGACGCATTCCACTGCCGGCGTGCATTGTCAGCGAACCCCGAAAAATGCAGATAAGTGGTGTCGATGAAGGCCTCGTCCGCGGTTAGTCCGCAGAGCCGCATGGCGACATAACCGCCGGGCTGCACAAATTTCGCAATGCGCACGAAACTGTCAGGCCGCTCCGCTTTCCACCACAGCATCTTTGGCCCGTGATTGAAACTCGGCGCATTGCCCGTTGCCGCCAGCACTGCCGCCCCGGCCTCCACCTGCATCCCCGCAATGTGCGGCGCACAGCGCGTGTCGAGCCACGAGTCGTAGGGCGTCACCGCCATGCCGTCCGCTCCAATGCCAATGACGCCCGCCATTTGTCCGGCCACGGCCAGCGCCGCCACATCGGTGCGCCCGGCTTTCTCCACACACCGGCGCAGCACGCGGCAGGCGGAAGCCAGTTGAAATTCCGGATCCTCCTCAACGACACCCGGCACCGGGTGGCTCGGCTGCGACGGCTCGAAGGCTTCGGCTACACACGCCCCGTCCGCCGCGTAGAGCGCGGCCTTCACGCCCTGCGTGCCGATGTCGAGGCCTGCCAGAAGACTCATGCCGCGAAGGAGAGACAGGTTTTCAATCCACGGGAAGTAGCCATCGCGGCAATGGCCTGATCAGCCTCTTCCAGCGGTCGGGTGGAAGTGACGAGATCCGCCAGCCGCAGCACTCCATCACTGACAAGTGCCAGCGTGGACTGAAACTGCCGCAGGCTCTGGCGCGTGGTGCCGGTGACAATGAGTTGGCGATAGTGAATCAGGTTTGCATCCAGCGGCACCACCGCCCGGTCCTTTGGCAGACCGCCGAAGAAAATCACGCGGCCGTTCACGGCGGCGAGTTCGACTGCCAGCGGCTGCACTTCCGGCGACGGACAGGCCGTGATGATCACATCGGCGCCCAGACCTCCCGTCAGGGACATCAGTTCACTGCGAAGGTCGCCACTGATGGTAATGAACGACGGATCAATGCTTCTGGCCATCGCCAGCCGCTCAGGATGACGGTCGTTGATGATAACGCGGCCCGCCCCCGCCAGCTTCGACATCTTCGCATGCATCACTCCAATCGGTCCCGCACCGATGATGAGCACGGTATCGCCCGGTGCCGTGCGGGCCTTTTCGTAAGCGTTATAAACACAGGCCATTGGCTCAACGAGCGCTGCCTCGGTGAACGAAACATGATCGCCGATGGGAAAGACATTGCCCTGCTGCACGGCGAGCGCGGGAATGCGAACAAACTCTGCAAACGCGCCGTCTTCATGGATGCCGAGCGCCCGGTAGCCGGGATCGAGGTGCCCGTCACCGGCCACTGTCAGCCGCGACGACACCGGGTTATAATTCGGAGCGACACACACCCGCTGGCCAATGCGATAGCCGCTGACATCGGCGCCGATCTCCGCGATGGAGCCGGCCATTTCATGACCGATAACCAGCGGCGACTCCGGCGTCGCGAACGGATGCCCGTGCCGCAGCATGCGAATGTCGGTGCCGCAGACGCTGGCCGAACCGGTTCGCAGCAGTATCTCGCCGGGCTTGATCGCCGGGACGGGCATGTCCTGGATGCGGAGGTCGTTCTTTCCAAAAAGGCGGGCGGAGATCACAATATTTAGAGTGGTTAGTCAGAGGAGTGAAACTGGGCAGCGCTGGACAATGGACCGGTTCCCGGCATTGACCACCGCGACCGCCGCACGGCCGTCGCGTCCCGTCACGGCAGCGGGCCGGCCTTCGCGGATGGCCGTCACGAATTCAATGTCCTCGGCCAGATAGGCGTCGCGATAGAGACTCGTCCACGAGACCACAGACGGCTGGCGGATTTCCTTGTCGCGCGTGACCACGACGGCGGTGCCGGCATTCAGTGCGCCAATGCTGATGAGTCCGTGCGTGCCGACGATTTCCACCCGCGAGTCGTAGGCATATTGCACTCCCTGCGCTCCCGTGATGCTGCCCTGCGCTCCATTGGCGAACCGGGCACTGAGTAGCACCTGATCGTAAAAGTCCGGAAACTGAGCGGCGGCCTCTGGCGTGCGATAGTTGCCCGCGATGGCATAGACCTCCGTGAAGTCGCTGCCCGTGAACCAGCGCAGCGTGTCGATATCATGGCTGCACACTTCGGCGAGTGGTCCGTTGCTTTGCGCGAGATCGAACATCCACGGTTTCGGATAGGTCGGCCCGTGCGTGCAGGATTTCACCAGCACCACGTCGCCAATTTCACCCGCCAGCACGCGCCGATGCGCCGCGCGGAACGACACATCGAACCGCCGCATAAATCCAATTTGCAGCACGACACCCGCTGCTTCCGCCGCGGCGATCATGTCATCACACTCCGCCGCATTCATCGCCATCGGCTTCTCACAAAAAATGTGTTTCCCGCACGCCGCTGCCGCCATCGCGATCTCGCGGTGCAGCCCCGTGGGGGCCGCAATGACCACGCCCTGCACTCTGGGATCGTGCAGCAACTGACGGTAGTCGGAGCAACCCTTCACGCCGAGTTCGGCTGCGGCTTCCCGCCTCGTGTCCTCAACCGAATCCGCCACCGCCGCCACATACGCTCCCGGCACCAGCCGCGCAAAGTTGCGGGCGTGAATCATTCCCGCCCGGCCGCTGCCGATGATGCCAATACCAAGAGAACTGTGTTGCATGGGAATCCGCCTACACCAACCCGTCCGGCTCTCCAATGAAGGATGCCGTCTGAAGATTATACTCCGGCGCAAGATTCGGTCCGCGCATCCGGTGCCCCCAATCCAGTGACGCGCCCGTATAATTTCTTTGCCATGAAGTTCATTTCCGCCGCCGGTGCGCCGGGTAGGCTTGCGGCACTCATCACAGACAGCCCTCATCCACACCTCCATGAAAGTCGGCATCGATTCCTACTGCTATCATCGTTTCTTCGGCGAAGTCTATCCGGGGCAAAAACCCGCTGCGCAACCCTACACGATGGATTCATTTCTCGACCGGGCGGAGGCCCTGGGCTGCGACGGTGTCTCGCTGGAGTCGTGTTTCTTCCCGGAATTTGGTGCGGATTACCTCACGGGGCTGCGACGGAAGCTGGACGACCTGGGATTCGATCGCGTCTATGCATGGGGCCATCCTGATGGACTGGAGGCCGGTGGCAGCGTGAAGGCGAAGGAGGAAATGATCGCACACATTGAGCACGCGCGTCTCATCGGCGCGCCGGTGATGCGGGTGGTGGGCAGCAGCCTGATGTACCGATTCGAACCGCATGAGCCCCAGTTGAAAACGCTGGCCGGCTGGTTCCGCGAGGCCACGGAGATCGCTTCCAAACACGGCATCCGGCTCGCGGTGGAAAACCACATTGATTACAACTCGGACGAAATCCTCTGGCTCATCGAACAGGTGGGATCGGAGCATTTTGGTATCAATCTCGACACCGCGAATTTCCTCCGCGTGCTCGATGATCCGGTGGAGGCGACCCGCAAGCTGGCAAAACACATCTACGCGACGCACGTCAAAGACCTGCGGCCCGTGAAGGGGGTGAGTGCCCGGGAGTGGTATTACTTTTCCTGCGTGGCGGCCGGCGAAGGGCTGATTGAGATCGAAAAGATTGCGCAGATTCTTAAGGACTCTGGCTACACAGGGTTCCTTGCTTTCGAGTCGGACATGCCGCATCCCGACTATGCGGAGCGCGAGGAGGAAATGGTGGAGCAGAGCATCGCCCACCTCAAGAGTGTGGCCGCCGGCCTCAAGTAACCTGATCTTCCGTAACTCATGAGCGCACCAACCAAAGAACTCCGCGTGGCCATCATCGGCTGCAACTTCATGGGCAAGGCCCACAGCAATGCCTGGCTTCAGGCCTCACGCTTTTTTGATCTCCCCCTGCGGCCGGTGCTCCAGGTGGCCTGTGCCCGCAACGAAGCCGGTGCTCGCGCCTTCGCCGAAAACTGGGGCTGGAAACACATCGAGACCGACTGGCGCAAAGCCATCGCCCGGGATGACGTGGACGTGGTGGACATTGCGCTGCCGCAGCATCTGCACCACGAAGTGGCCATTGCCGCCGCGCAGGCGGGAAAGCATCTCTTCTGTGAGAAACCGATGGCCCTGACACTGGCCAATGCGGAAGCCATGCTGGCGGCCGCGGAAGCCGCGAAGGTCGTGCATTACGTAAATCACAATTACCGCCGCACGCCGGCGGTGCGGCTGGCGCGGCAGTTGATCGATGAAGGCAGGATCGGACGCCTCTTTCACTGGCGCGGGGCCTATCAACAGGACTGGATCGTGGATCCGGAATTTCCTCTAACGTGGCATCTGCGCAAGGAAACGGCGGGCAGCGGGCCGCACGGCGACCTCAATTCGCACAGTGTGGACCTCGCGCACTATCTCGTCGGCGACATCCGCACCGTGTCGTGCCTGACAACGAATTTCATCAAAGAGCGTCCGCTTCCCGGCGAAGGTGCCGCGACGTTCAGCGCGGGTGCCGGCGGGGCTGCGGCGCGCGGCGAGGTCACCGTGGAAGATGCCTCGCTGATGATGGTGGAGTTCGCGAACGGCGCGATTGGATCCTTCGAGGCGACGCGCTTTGCACCGGGGCGCAAAAACCGCAACACGTTCGAAATCTACGGCAGCGAAGGCTCGCTCACATTTGATCTCGAACGCATGAACGAACTTCAGTTCCACTCGCGCCACGACCCGGAGCACGCCCGGGGATTCCGGACCATCCTCGCCACGGAGTCGTGCCATCCATACATCAAACACTGGTGGCCGCCGGGACACGTGATCGGCTATGAACACGGGTTCACTCATGCCGTGGCGGATTTCACGCAGGCGGTGGCCGGAGGTCCCCCGATGGATCCCGATTTTCGCGATGGCGTGAAGTGCGTCCGGGTACTGGAGGCGGCCCTCCAATCCGCCGCCAGCGGGCAGAAACAAACCGTATGAAACCGCGCCTCGTTCCCCTCTTTTTCGATCCAGGCCGCGACGGTGGATTCGACACCCAACTGGCTAATCTCAAGACACTGTTCGCCGGCGACGCAGACTTCCTTGCGCCCGTGCCGCTGGGGCAGCCGCTGCCGGAATGCGAAGCGGTCGTGTTCCCTCAATTGCTTGGCGAAGCCTACCGCCGTGCAGATGATTTCAGGGCGCTAAATTTGCCGCAGCTGGTCATCACCTCGGAGTTCGGCACGCTCTCGATGTGGGACTGGGAGATCATTACCTATTTAAAGAGCGAAGGTGCCGGCGCAGGGCTCATCGCGCCCTACAACGCTGACCAGACCCGTGCGGTGCTGCGGGCATTGGCGGTGCGGCAGCAACTGAAACGGACAAAGTTTGTCGTCTATCAGGACAATCCCGGCGAGGGCATGCAGGCCCCGATTTTTAAACGCTTCTACTGGTGGGAGAGCGAATGCGTGCAGCGCATCCTGACAAAGTTCGGCCTCAGCATCGAGAAGCGCAGTTTCCGGAAACTGGGAGCGGACGCGAAGCGGATCACCGACGCCGATGCCCTCGCTGCAAGGCAAGCGTCGCCGGAGCCCGCGACACTGAGTGACGCCGCGATGAATGCGGCCACGAAACTCTACCTCGCCGTGAAACGCGACATCGGCGACGATCCCGCGATCCAGGGGGTTGGCATCAATTGCCTCAACGAATCCGCATTCTCCGACTGCACACCCTGTCTCGCGTGGAATCTGCTCTACCAGGAGCGCGGACTCATCTGGGGCTGCGAAGCTGACGTGATGGCCATGCTCACGAAACTCATCCTGCACCGGTCGCTCGACGCACCGATCATGATGACGAATCTCTATCCGTTCCTCATGGGTCAGGCCGCGTTGAAACACGAACGCATCGCCGATTTCCCAAAAGTGGAAGGCGATCCCCGCGACCACATCCTCGTCGCGCACTGCGGCTTTCTCGGCGTCGTCCCGCAGGCATTCGCCACGGAATGGACCTTGCGGAAAAAGGTGCTGGCCATCGTGGACGAAAACGCGAGCGCCATCGACGCCCGCCTGCCGGAAGGTCCGGTCACTCTCGCAAAACTCCATCCTGACATGACCACCCTAACGGTAGTGGAGGGAGAACTGACCGGCTACTGGGGTGATCCGGCCTCCGACTGCGTGAACGGCGGCATCATCCGCGTCCCCAACGGCCACCGTCTCATGACGCACCTCGCCTCACACCATTACCTGCTGCTCACCGGTCATCATGCTGCGGGCATTGACATGCTGGCGGGAGTATTCGGACTCGTTCCGAAGGCGCTGTGAGTCGCTCCACTTATCACCTCCATTTGTTCTCTGACTCCCCTTCTCTATGACTGCTCTTCGCGCACTCCTCTTCCTCTTTTTTCCGCTCGCAGCTCTCGCTGAAACTGAAGGTTCGCCGCTGTGGTGGCGGGACAATCTTGATGCGTGGTGCATCGTGCCCTTTGATGTGAAGCAGCGCACGCCGGCGCAGCGGGCGGAGATGGTGGTGAAACTGGGACTGAAGAAAGTCGCCTACGACTGGCGCGAAAAGCATGTGCCGGAGTTTGAGGAGGAGATCCTTCAATATCAGAAACACGGCATTGAGTTCTTCGCGTTCTGGGATGTTCATCCGAAGGCCTTCGAGTTGTTCGCAAAATACAAACTGCACCCGCAGGTCTGGCTGATGGCCCCCAATCCGCAGGCGGCGACGAACGATGAAAAGATCAAGCTGGCGGCGACGGCATTGCTGCCGGCGGTGGAGCAGACGCGGAAGATCGGCTCGAAGCTGGCACTTTATAACCACGGCGGCTGGAACGGCGAGCCGGAGAACATGGCGGACATCGTGGAATATCTCCGCAAGCATCACGACGGCGGGCATGTCGGCATCGTTTATAACTTTCACCACGGGCACGCACACATCGAGTCCTTTGCCGGGAAATGGAAACTCATGCAGCCTTATCTGCTGGCGGTAAATTTGAACGGCATGGAACTCGGCGGCGATGCGAAGGGCCGGAAGATTCTCCACCTGGGCGAAGGCGACCGCGAACTGGAGATGATGCGCATCATCGAGCAGAGCGGCTGGCGCGGTCCGGTGGGAATCATTGACCACCGCGAGGACACCGACAGCGAAGTGACGCTGCGCAACAATCTGCTCGGGCTGGACTGGCTGCGAAAGGAACTCGTGAAGCCTGGCTCGGGCGGCGCGCGACCGGTTTATGCCGCGGCGACAATCCCGGCTCTCAGTATGGCGGAACTCGCGGACGGACGATTCGGCAAGGCATTGAATGCGGCGCGCGGCGGTCTGCTGGTGGCGGGAAACGACGCGTGGCGCGCGGCACCGTTCACTGTTGAGGCATGGGTGAAACTGCGGACTTCCGCCGGCTTCAATGTGGTGGTGGCCAGCGACACGAAGGCTTCGCCGCGGCACTGGGAAATATACTCGTATGCCGGGGCCGGAGATTTTTCCGTCTATCTGCCTGGTCAGGGCGGCGAGGTGCGCAGCGGGGTGAATATCTGTGACAATGCATGGCATCATCTCGCCATGGTGCTGGAGCCACTGCGCGTCCGGCTCTTTGTGGACGGGAAGCAAGTGCAGGAGAAAGTGCTGCCGGCAGTGACCGCCGCAGCGGTGGCGGGAGAACTAGGCATCGGGCGCACGGTGGAGCCGGGGACAGGCTGCGACGGGCTGGTGGACGATGTTAGAATTTCCCGCGGCATCCGTGAAGTCAAATTGCCGGAGGCCGCCCTCACAAAGGACGAGGCCACGCTGGAACTCTTTTCCGGTGAAGAATTGCCGAAAACCACCGCCGCAGAATTGCCCGAACGCGAGCCGCTCGTTCCTGCCGCGCATCCACTGCACACGCAACTGGTGAACCGTGACCGTATCTACGATTTTTACGCAAAACAGGCCCGCGACTGGCGCAGCAATCCGCGCGCTCTGCTGCCGCAGTACCCGGGCCTTGACGGCGGGGCGCAGGGCCACTGGGGCAATCAGAATGAGGATTACTGGCGCGACGGCCGCTGGAACCAGATGGACTGCGGCCCGTGCATGGCCGGTGTGTTTCACGGCGGGGGCCTGACAATTCCCAAAGCCGTGTGTGTGAAGCTCGGGGAGACCGGCGAGCGCTCCGCGTGCTTCGATCCGGAGACCGATGAATGGCGGATGTTGTGGCAGGGAGGTTTTGTGAAGTTCACTGATACGCGCCACGGGCTGATGGACGGAATCCTCCTGAACGGACAGCCCGTGAAGGATAAACTGACCGATCCTGTCCCGCGGCGAAAAGCTCCGCTTAAATACCGCGGCTACTACCGGCACGGGAAGCGCACGGTGTTCACCTTCGACCTCAACGGCGAAGAGCACCTCAAGTCAGCGGATTGTGCGAACGGAGAGGTGCGTCAGGAGTATGGCGAATCGCTGCGCGCTCTCACCAAAGGCGGTCCCGCACAGTGGCCTCAGGTTTTGGAAACGGCGGGCATCCCGGGGCAGCCCGTTCCCGGCTGGCCTTACGTCGTGGACACGCTGACGCTGCCATTCGACAACCCGTGGCGCACGCTGTTCTTCATCGGCGGGCACGACTTCTTTTCCAATGGCGACATCGCGCTCTGCACCATGACCGGCGACGTCTGGCGCGTCAGCGGCGTGGATGCCTCGCTCGCCAAACTTCGCTGGAAGCGCATGGCCGCGGGTCTGCATCAACCGCTGGGGCTTGTCGTGGTTGAAGACAAAGTCTGCGTGATGGGCCGCGATCAGATTACGCGGCTGCACGACGTAAACGGCGACGGCGAAACGGACTTCTACGAATGCCTCCATAACGATTTCACGACGCCAACCGGCGGCCATGATTACCTCTGCGGGCTGGAGCACGATGCGGCAGGGAATTTTTACTCGGCCTCGGGCAAGGACGGCTTGCTGCGTCTTAAACCAGGCGAAAAACCGGAAGTGCTGGCCAGTGGATTCCGCAATCCCGACGGCCTCGGCCTCTCGCCCGACGGCATCCTGACGGTTCCTGCGTCCGAGGGCGAGTGGACGCCGGCGTCGGCCGTCGCGCAGATCACGAAAGGCGGTTATTACGGCTATCCCGGCCCGCGGGCGGGTGTGAAGACTCTGCCGCCGCTGCTCTATCTGCCGCGCGGCGTGGATAATTCCTCCGGCGGCCAGACATGGGTGCCTGACGAACGCTGGGGGCCGCTCAAGGGACAGATGATTCACCTCAGTTTCGGCGCGGGCACGCATCACCTCGTGCTGCGTCAGCAGGTGAACGGCGTCTGGCAGGGCGCAGCCGTTTCGCTGCCCGGAGATTTTAATTCCGGAGTGCATCGCGGCCGGTTCAGCCCGCACGACGGTCAGCTTTACGTCAGCGGCATGACCGGCTGGGGCACTTATACACCGGACGACGGCTGCCTGCAGCGGGTGCGCTACACCGGCGGGCCGCTGCACGTGCCCGTGGCCTTCGCTGCCCACGACAACGGCGTGCTCCTGACGTTTTCCGACGCCCTCGACCCGGGCGCGACGAATACGGCCCGGCATTTCGCACAGTGCTGGAACTACCGCTACGGCCAGTCCTACGGCTCGCAGGAGTATTCGCTGCGCCAGCCTGACACCGCCGGGCACGATGTGCTCGCTATCACCTCCGCGCACCTTCTTGATAACGGGCGTCAGCTTTTTCTGGAAATCCCTCAGTTGCAGCCGGCCGGTCAAATTCACCTTGTCGTTCAGCCGCAGCCCGGCGTGTCGCGTGAACTTTTTCTCACCGCGCACCAGCTTGCGGCTCCGTTCACCCGATTCCCCGACTACAAAACGATCGCGAAACTCCCGCCAGGTTCCGTGGGAGCAGCCCCGGCCAACGAACCGCTGCCGGTGAAATGGGAGCAGGGCGAACCCGGACGCGCCGTCACACTGAAGACCGCCTCGGGCATGCAGTTCGAGCAGAAGGAACTCCGCGCCAAAGCCGGCGAGCGGCTGTCGCTCACGCTGGAGAATCCCGATCCCCTGCCCCACAACTGGGTGCTCCTGGAGCCGGGTTCCATCGAACGGGTTGGCGAACTCGCCAATCAACTCGTCACCGCCCCTGACGCCGCCGCGCGCCACTACGTGCCGGGCAGTCCGGACGTCCTTTGCCACACCCGCCTGCTCAACGGATCCCAAAGCACGACCATCCACTTCACCGCGCCCGCCACACCCGGACGCTATCCATATCTCTGCACTTTCCCGGG
>JANNVM010000261.1:0-4200 GCA_031414455.1 Verrucomicrobiota bacterium | reverse complement strand
GAAATCACAGCCGCCGCAGGCCGTCCTCCGTCATCGGGCACGGGATCGCTTCGTCGATTTCGTCAATGCGCCGCAGCGTTTCGGCGTCGAGTAACAGATCGCAGGCGGTCAGGCTTTCATTGAGCTGCGCCAAAGTCGTCGCGCCGATAATGGTGGAGGCCACGAACTCGTGCTGCCGGCTCCACGCCACGGCCAGCGCGGTGACGCTCACTCCGGTGTCCCGCGCGATCACCATGAGCCGCGCCGTGGTTTCCAGCGTCCGCTCATTCACGAACCGTCGCGCCATGCGCTGCTGCCGCGGGCCTCCATTCGTCAGGTAATCCGTAAACCGCGCCCCCGGAGGCAGCGCACCGCCGTTGTATTTGCCCGTGAGCACGCCGCCGCCCAGCGGTGAATACGGCAGCAGCGAAACGCCCTCCATGCGGCAAACCTGCGCCAACTCGCTCTCACAGCGGCGGTTGATCAGCGAAAAGTTATTCTGCACCGAGTCCATGCGCGCCAGGCCGTGGTTTTCGGACGCCCGCAGGCTGTTCATCAGCCCCCAGCAGGTTTCGTTGCTCGCCCCCACGGCCCGAACCTTTCCGGCGGTGATGAGTTCCGTCAGGGCTTCCATCGTGTCTTCCGCGCGCATCCCGTGATCCGGCCAGTGCGTTTGATAGAGATCAATGAAGTCCGTGCCCAGCCGCCGCAGGCTGTCATCGCAGGCCCGGTGAATCTGCCGCCGGTCCAGCGCCGTAAAACCGTGACGGATCGGCGGGCGGAACCATCCGTGTCCTGGTCCGGTCACTTTTGTCGCAACGATTACCCGGTCCCGCATCCCGCGTGACTTGAGCCAGCGACCGGCGACTTCCTCCGTTACACCAAACAACTCCGCACTTGGCGGCACCGGATACATTTCCGCGGTGTCGAAGAAATCAATCCCCGCCTCCACCGCGCGATCCATGATGGCGAACGACGTGGCCTCATCCGCCTGAAGTCCAAACGTCATCGTCCCCAGACAAATGTCCGTGACCACGAGGCCGCTTTTACCGAGTCTGTTTCGTTTCATGTCCGCTCCGATAGAAGGCCGGCGGGACAGGTCAAAGCAGAATCTGTCCTGCTTTACTGCGGCACATCAGCGGGCGAACGAAGGAAACCGGTGAGCGACAGATGTTGACTGTCGAGCCATGCCTGGGCCTCAGCAGGCTGACTTTCCGACCACTTCCGGAAGATGGCTTGCAAAGAATTATCACGGCCAATAATACTGGTGTGGCCTGTTGTCTTTTGTGTGCAGAGCTATGAACGAATGCCGGACACCGTTGCTTTTGCTGGTGTGGCGCGTTGTCTTTTGAGCCACCAGCCTTCATTCCACGCGAATGCCGGACACCGTTGTTCTCACGGTTCGCCTTCGAACCGGCCACCCCGGTTCCGCCACCCTGTGACACGAACCAGACGAATCAGCCGTGTGGCAGCAATAAGAACAATGTCTTTCGAGTTCATAGGCGGCGTGGGATTGTGTATCTTTGCAGATTGGACTCGCTCTGGATGCGCAACCAAAGAATAGGCCGGTGAGGGACTGGCTTGCCGCCAGTCCTCACCGGCCTTTCCGCTTTTCCGCCTGTCCATCGCTTGTCTATTTGACCTTGAGGTGCCCTTTGGTGATCTCCACGTTGAGAGCGGGTGTCGCGCACCACCGCAGGCTAAACGATCCTGAGGGGTCGATGATGATCTCGCAAGGACTCAACTCCTCGAAGATGACGTTGCCAAATTCGTCGAAGTCTTCCTCGAAGGAGGAACCCCGCAAGACTACGGTCCCGTCTTCACTGACGGAACCAGTGTCGATTTCGCACTCGAGCGTCATGGCGTCGGCCCCCCACGCGTTGCTGAATTCGTCGCCAAAGACAAAGCGCGCGGTGCCCGTCGCGGAACCATCGGCATGGACCTTGGCCTTTATCGTGAAGTGGTTTTTCTTAAACTCCGTGTTGATAGGGTAAGCCAGGTCGGCACTGGGAACGCCATTCACCGGGACAAAGGTGTCGGCACTTGCTACCATGTCGGCGGTTCCTTTTCCTTGGATCTTCGCCGCCAGACAATTGTCCGCATGGGCGGCAGACGTGAGCGCTCCCACCGCTAAGAAGGGGACCACGAACATGGCCAGGCGTTTCATAATACTTTTACTGATTTGTGTTTTCATTTGCTGTTCTTTTTCTTTCTTTGGTTTGGTTGCTTTTGGTTTCGCAGCCGAACCTTTGTTCCCTTCATGCCGTGAAGGACGCGGAGCCAGTTTCGGCTGACACTCCTTTCCACAGGAAACCCGCGCGAAGGTAACAAGGAATTCAGAAATTCTCTCTGGCTACGGCTGGATTGCCGGGAATGAACTCTGGGAAGCGGTCCACTCCTTCTCCGTTCGGAAGGTGAGAGCCGTGGTAAATCCGAATGGGCGGCGCTGCTACAAGATTGCCAGGGCGACCGTCACTTGCCCGATTGCCGTTCGCGCTCAGTCTTGTCGATTTGCTGGAACGTCGGCGCGCGCCAGAGGCGCGCCGTGCCGTCGCCGCTGGAACTGGCCAGCAGGGTTCCGTCTCGCGAGAAGGCCAGTCCATCGACCGGTCCAGTGTGTCCGCGCAACGTCGCGGTTTGCTGAAGAGAAGCCAGGTTCCAGAGCTTGATCGTAGCGTCGTCGCCTCCGGTGGCCAGGGTGCGGCCATCGGGCGAAAAGGCCACGGCCCAGGCTGCTCCGCTGTGTGCCTTCAGCGGCTGGATCTTCTCGTGCGGGTTGTCGAGATTCCAAAGTCGCACTCTGCCATCAAAGCTCGCGCTGGCCAGCCAATGGCCGTCGGGCGAGAAGGCCACATCCCAGACGACCTGGTTACTTAGTTTTTCGTCCCCCGCAGTCGCTTCTATCTCGACCGGGTGATCGGGAGCATTGGCGTTCCAGATCCAGACGCTTCGTCCCGCTGCGGCGGCAATGCTTCGTCCGTCTGGTGACATCGCCAGACATCGAACCGAATCCCATTCTGTTTTCCAGACCCGTTCTTCCTGAGTCTTCAGATTGCGCCAATGGATCCCAAAGCCCTTGTCGTCCCGAAGAAAATAAACCAGTTCGGCGGCATTCGTTGAGAATAGGGGGCAACTGCCGCGGAAGTTTGTGATCTCCTCGAACGAGGGAACTTTCAGCAAGTGGATCTTGCCCGTTCCGTTATCTTCTGCCGCGAGGATGTTGGACTCGGGCGAGAAGACCAGATGTCCGAGTTGACCTTGAAGGGTCGGATGTTCCGCGAGCAGTTCCTCAGTAACCGCATCCCATAATTTGAGTGTCTTCGAAACGGAAGCGACGAATTTTGAGTCCCGTGAAAGGGCGACCGCACCCACCCACTCGCCATGCGACATCTTTGGTTTCTCGCGCCAGCGGGAGGAGATATCCCACAGCCTGACCGTCCGATCGTCTCCTCCAGAAGCGAGCGTTCGGCCATCAGGAGAAACATCGATGGAGAAAATCTCCTTCCCGTGGCCCTTGAGCTTGAGAGGCTGCCCCCGGCCCGAAAGATCCCATAAAGTAATGTTGTTATCGGTTCCGGCTGACAGCATTGTTTGGCCATCGGGAGTGAACGCCACCGCGTTCACAATTCCGATCGAGCCGTGCGGAAGGGCCAGTTTGCGAGGCGAAAACTCTTTCGGGTCGCTCGCCAAGTCCCAGGCAATCATCTCGCCGCCCGTACCGGCTGAGATGAGCAGGTTCGTCCTCGGAGAAAACGCCATGGCCCACACCCAGCCCGTGTGTCCATCCTTGGCTTCGAGCGGAAGCAGTGGCACGGGTGCTTCAAGGTTCGATAGATCCCAGCGCTTGATCGGCGGGTCGAAACCGGAAGCTGCCAAAGTTTTCCCATCATACGAGAATGCCAGGCAACCGATGCCAAAACCCACTTGCAACGTCGCAATGGCACGAGGTTCGGCCGGGGTGGCGTCCCACAGCATGACCTGTCCATCATTGGCGCCGCTCGCCAGGATTTTGCCGCCGGGCGCGAAGACGAGAAAATTGACTCGCCCCGAATGACCGTGCAGCACCGCGCTGCGCTGATGGGAGGCGATCTTCCAGAGGACGATGTCTCGGCCAACTCCCACGGCGAGCCGGCCGCCGTCCGGTGAGAACGCGAGAGCCTTCGTTGCGGCGTCGTCCCCGTCGATCGGTTGAATGGTCGTGTCGCGCAGGGTGGCGACGAG